>SKTQ01000267.1 GCA_007122505.1 Bacteroidales bacterium
AATTGCCCACTGTAACCTTTGGAATGGAGGCATTGTACTGACGATTGATGGCTGCAATAAATTCGTTTGCCGCGAGGGCATAGCCCCTTTGACTCAGGTGCACACCATCCAATGAAAACAGACCACCCGATACAAATTCTGTGGTAAAGTTGATGGCGTCGAAGTACATACCTGTTGTTGCATCTTCCAAACGCGACCGTATGTCAACATATGCCAGGCTATGATCTTGAGCCATCTGGGAAATCACATCATTGTATGCTGCAACAGCTGCATTGATGCTGCCAACCTGATCATGGTTCAGATAGTACTGAAGCGGTAGCGGGGTTTGGCTGCCCCATCCCTGACCGGTAATACCCGGCAGGGCTGTGAGTACTACCAGTTCACCGCTTTCCAGCTGTCTGATCCCGGCCGGATGATCCGTATCCACCACTACCAGAGGATTCAGCCCTATGTCGAACTGAATATGCTCTGCAGCAGCATAGGCAGCATTGAGCATGGCAACAATGTTCGGGTCATTCAGAAAGACAGCGTTGTAAGGAACAGTAGTGAGAAATGGAATGCTCGTAATATCCACAATGTTGGCCAATACGCCCTTGGCCCCGTTTTGCGTGAGGGCGTTTACGATCATACCATAATGCATGGCAAACTCATCTGCCGGTGTGATTCCTTCACCTTCGCCACCGCTCATAGCATATCCCAGGATATCGTTGCTGCCAAGCCATAGCGAGAAAAACGTAGGTTGTAAAGCCAGTGCATCACCTAAGATGCTGCTTGTTTGCTGGTTTGAGGCAAACCTTCCATAATAGTTGTTCAATGTGCCGTAACCTTCAAAAAGTACGTGCACCGTTCTTGCTCCCGGAACGCCCATGTTGTGAAACGGCCCTTCTGAATCAAAAATGTTACCATAATTGCCTGGGTCAGGTGAGCCACCCATGGGTACGGGCAGCAATGAGCCGTTTACTTCTCCAAGCACCAACCTGTTGCCAAAGCCCAGGTCATCCTTCATCAGTGGTTGTTTGAATGATTCAAGTCCGACGTGCATAAACTGTGTTGCCATGATATTGGCAAGTGAATGCTCCTGTCCGCTTCTGAAAAGATCTCCGTCGCGGAAACCTGCAGTAAGCGAGTTGCCAACGGCCACAAATGTGGTGAAGTCAATATCGCCTGCATCTGGTGTATACTGATCTATTTCTGCTTCACAGGAAAACAATGAAACAACCAGTAGAAAAAGAAATATATGTTTGATTTTTTTGTAGTCCATTTGTCTTGATTTTTATGGGTTATAAACTGACAGTGATGCCAATACCTGGAATAATTACCCTGGAGGTATAAGTTCCGCCGAAGTTTTCCGGCTCGTATGTCACGTCATTTTCCAGTCCGATGATATATAAAAGGCTGGCATCAATGCTGATCATTTTGTTGGGTACGAACGAAAGGCCCCCGGTAAATGCCAGGTTATCCAGGCTGGGTGTCTCCGGTGAGAAAAAGCGTTCGTTTACGGGAGATGGGTCATAGTAACCTCCTGCACGCAAATACAGTGTTTCGCTGGCGCGGTACTGACCTCCAAGGCGGAAAATAAGCGTGTTGCTGTACTCCCTGGGATTGCTGCTGTCGGGCAAGGAAGGTGTGTTGGTTTCGAAATTGAAGTTTAGCTCTTTGTATGCATCCCAAAAAACATAATTGAGAGCCATCCCTACCATAAGGTCCCTTGTTACCTGGTATGATAGTCCGAAGTCCAGGTTGGCAGGCAACGGAAGCATTACAGCTACCCTGTTTTCGGCCGGGAAAAGATGGGAAAGGGATGAAGGAACGGTAAATGATGCATCAGCATCGTCAAGCTCCATCTCTATCTTGGATCTGTAGCTGACCCCAATATTAAGTCCTGTTGGACCGGCATACAAAACACCCGCGTTAAAGCCAAAATTTCCTGTATTTCCGCTAATGTTTACGCTTCCTTCTCCCTCAGGGCCTTGCACTGGCAGCGCTCTTGTAAGGTCGACACTGCCAAGAGCATACACAAAGCCGGCACCCACCGAAAGAAAGTCGTTGATCTGATAGGCAATGGTTGGTTGAATGGTGATGGCCCTCAGGGATATTTCCTGGATAAGGAAACGTCCCGCCCATCCATCTTCCCATGCCAGGCTGTTCCCATATGGCGTATTTACCGCAAGGCCTGCTGCCAAACGGTCAGTTACCATATATCCGGCATAAACATAAAAAGGTGTTCCCATGGGATTGTCGGTGGAAGCGTGGTATAGTGATGGTTGCTCCATCCGGAAAGCTGTATTGGCAAAAATGGCACTGCCACCGGCCATTAAACTGAGACGGTCGCTCATCATGGCCAGCCCCCCCGGGTTGTAAAAGGCCGAACTGGCATCCAGGCTTAGAGAAGTGCCAATCAACCCCATGCCTATTTGCTTCTGGCCGTGGAGGCTAACCTGATAACCACCCGCCATCAGGCTCGTTGCTGCTGCCAGAAAAATGGCAGAAATGATCATACGTTTTCGCATAATTGGAATTGGTTTAGTGAATCAATAAATACCTTATTTTAGGTTCGAAAGCGCAAAGATAGGAAAAAACACAGGTATTAAACGTGTGTTTTGGCCTTTTTTTTTGCTTGTACGCAAAATAATCGCAATATCTCAGGAGAAAATCAGCTATACTGAAAACTGCTGCCACCAATAAATTCGCGTACGACAGAAGTTGGCGGAATATCTTTTGGGTCAATGGGGATCAGCAAGGAAAGGATGCGGTTCAACCGTTTCACTTCTTCCCTGATCTGCTCGTTTTCGGCATTGTCGGCATGTACAATTGCCGGTGCGTAATGGGCAAAAACAGCGGGTTCATAAATCAGTGCTGAGTTGAATATGGCATGGGCACTTTCCTGGAAAGGAAAAATGCTTTGATATTCATTGCGCATCACGTCGGGCCAGCGACGAATGGTTTCATTAAACCCATAGCCCCTGAAAAGATGATCGCGCACCATCCTGCGGATCAACCGGTGGTCGGAAGTGGAAAGCGGGAGATGATCATGGATGTTGAGTGTTGTAAGGGCCGAAACATACATACGGTAAGAAGGAACATCCATCCCTTCTTCCCAAAGCTCCGGATTCAAACCGTGAATCCCTTCCACTATAATAAAGGTATCAGGGGATATTTGGGTAGGCTTGCTTTCCGGAATGGCCCCTTTTCCATCAAAATGGTATTTCGGCAAAAATACAGGCCTGCCTGCAACCAGATCATTGATTGACTTCCTGAATAACTCAAGGTTAAGTGACGAGATCAGCTCAAAGTTTTTCATCCCGGTAACCGGATCGTCGGGGATATCTTTGTGAGGAAGGTAGAAATTGTCCAGCGACAGGATCAGCACATCCTTTTTCATCACACGCAATTCAATAGCTAACCTGTGCGCAGAGGTGGTTTTGCCTGATGAAGTTGGGCCGGAAAGAAATACAACGCGACTTCCGGAACTGTTATAAACAATTTCATCGGCAATTTTTGAAATCCGGCGTGCCTGGTATGCTTCTGACAATTTGATGAACTCGGGCAGCTTGCCACGCGTAATAACATCGTTGAGCTCTGCAAAACTGGCAATCCCCAGATGCTTCATGGTGTCCTCGGTTTCTTCAAATCCCGAAAAGTACTTACTGCTTTCCGCTTGCGTGGGCATCACTCGTTCAAAAAAAGCGGGGTCTGCAATCAGAAAAAACCCCTTGCTGAATGGCTGAAGCCTGAAGTATTGCAGGCGATCATAATTTTCCTGGACTTTGTTAAACAGAAGTTCACCAAAACCATTGAGGTGGGCAAGGCATAGTCCTTCCAACTCCTCAATATGCGGCTTTGATTGAATCAGGTGGACAATATCAGGGCGGTGGTTTTTCGCAAAGTATTCAAGGATTTTTCCCACAGGAAATGAATCATGAGAAAACCGCTCCCTGTTTTCGATCATGGCATGCAAATGCTTGCTGATCTTTTCCAGTTCATCCGGGGTAGGAATATAATCTTTGAAAAATCCGTAAACACCCCCCGGAATGCTGTAAGCAATGTAAAACTCGCGGTTTTCCATCACCCTGGCTGCCGCCTTGTTGAATAATACAAGCAAAGGTTCCATAAGGTTTCGAAACGACTGTTGCATCGCTTCCGGATGTGCGCTTGTAAAAATCTTTATGCCGGCGTTTTTATTGGTCATAACAGGGCAAACAAATGAATAATCCTGAACAATCCGAATAGGGGGGCACAAAGGTACTATTTTATTTTTATCGGGCATCTTGCAATCATACAGTAGTTCTAACGGTTGGTGCCATTGATTTTTTCATAGTATGATATTTGGAACAGGATGCAATTATACAGCACATTAGTTTTACGTTTTTTTTATTGTGAAATTGGGAAAATGTGTGTAGGTTTGTCGTCCTGAAAAAAAGACAAGCAACAAACTAAAACAATTTGGCAGCATGACTGATCTATCTACCACCTACATGGGGCTTCAACTTCGCAGCCCGGTAATTGTCGGTAGCTCCGGACTTACCAAAAGCCTGAGCAATCTGGAACTAATCGAGAAAAAAGGCGCAGGCGCTGTGGTACTGAAGTCTTTGTTTGAAGAGCAAATCAAATTTGAAGTAAGGAAGGTATTCTCTTATGATGACACGCAAAGTCTGTATACCGAGGCAGAGGATTATATCAGGAATTATGCACGGGAACATACCCTCGATGAGTATTTAAACCTTATCCAGGAAGGGAAAAAGAAGCTCTCAATACCTATCATTGCAAGCATCAACTGCACTTCAGCCAAGGAATGGCCGGTTTTTGCGAAAAATATTGAACAGGCAGGAGCCGATGCACTGGAGCTGAATGTGTTTGTGCTTCCCTCCGATGCCGATACCGATGGGAAAAAGTATGAGAAAATTTACCTGGATGTGGTTGAAAAAGTGAAAAAAGAGGTCAGCATTCCCATATCACTGAAACTGTCCACCTATTTCTCCGGCTTGGCCAATATGATCAAAACACTTTCCTGGACCGGCGTAAAGGGTATTGTGCTGTTTAATCGTTTTTTTAACCCCGATATCGACATCGACAATCTAAAAATCAAAGCAGCTCACCTGTACAGCGATCCCGAAGAAATATCCGCCTCGCTCAGATGGATTGCCATCCTGTCAGGACAGTTGCAAACTGATTTGTGTGCTTCAACCGGCGTCCACGACGGGAAAGGGGTTGTGAAACAACTGCTGGCAGGAGCAAAAGCCGTCCAGGTTTGTTCTACGTTATACAAAAACGGGTTCGACCAGCTGGATCTCATCCAAAATGAGATCGTGCAGTGGATGGAGGCAAATAACCACCGGAAAATCGATGACTTCCGAGGAAAAATGAGTCAAAAAATGACCCAGAATCCCGCAGCATTCCTGCGCGTTCAGTTTATGAAACACTTTGCCGGAATCGAATAGCCTGATGCGATCTTTGTTTTGTAATTTGGGAAAATCAACCCCCGGTGGCCGACGTTTCACTATATAATGCACTTGTTTGACATAAGCCTGCAAGTGCCTAAGGTTGATAGACTTGCTGCACTCCCCGGGCTTTATATTTTTTTAACAGACCTTCTTTTTCTGAATGAAAATATCTATATATCTTTATATATGGAAATAATTGAACATTTCCAAATCCTATTTGTTTGACCATTAAGAAATTAAGAAATACCGTTTCTGAAGAAAAACAAAGCATTTAATAAAAATCTGATCAAATCTTCGAATTTATGAAAACAAACAGGAAAAGTAAGGTATTGCCAATTTTTATTGCCGGTCTTGTTGTACTGGCAGCCATTGCCATACATTCGCTGATAAGCGGGTTTGGGTCGTCGGAAGCTTCAGCCCGGGAAGTTGGCAGCAAGTCGGAATTCATTAGCCATCTCGACACCGATGGTTTTGACGATGCCATAGCTGAAGGAATCGTGCTGGTTGATTTCTGGGCAGCATGGTGTGCCCCGTGCAGAAGGCAGATACCCATACTGGAAGAGTTGGCGGAAGAAGTGCATCACCTGGCAAGCATCACAAAACTTAATGTGGACGATCATGGTGGCATTGCCGCCCGTTTCGGTGTCAGAAGTATCCCTACACTTATATTGTTCAAGGACGGACAACAGGTAGAAAGATTTATGGGAGTTCAGCAAAAGGAAACCCTCAGGGCTGCTATCGAAAACTATTTATAAACCACAAATATCATCAGACATTGATCATGGAAAATTTAACAAAAGAAGTATTTAAAGAAAAAGTATTTGATTTTGAAAACAACAAAGAGTGGAAGTTTGCCGGAGACAAGCCCTGCATTATTGACTTTTACGCCGACTGGTGTGCGCCCTGCCGTACACTGACACCCATTATGGAGGAATTGTCGGAAGAGTACAAGGGCAAGGTTGATATCTATAAGATTGATACCGAAAAAGAACAGGAACTGGCAGCCATGTTCGGTATCAGGAGTATCCCCTCCATTTTGTTTGTTCCCCTTGGCGGGCAACCGCAAATGGCCACCGGTGCTTTGCCGAAAGACGCTTTGCAAAAAGCCATTGAGGATGTGCTTGGCGTAAAACTTAATTAAGGAATTCGACAAATCCTGTAACCTATGGATACCAAAAATATGGAAAGTAAACAAAATCAACCCCAAACTCGAAAATGGTCATTGCCCAAAACCGTCAATGCCCGAAAATACCTTTGGGCAGTGGGTGCTTTTACGCTAATTGGCGTGATGGGCGGTTATGCATACTATTTCTTTATCGGATGCCAAACCGGGGGATGTACGATTACATCCAATCCTTATATGAGTATGGCATGGGGTGGGGCAGTAGGTTATCTGCTGCCTGATTTCTTTGTAAAGAAAGACAAAAACGACAATCAGGAACAGAACGAAAATCCATAAAGTTTTGTAGCTCACATTGGTGTTCATGAATAAAAC
>SKTQ01000026.1 GCA_007122505.1 Bacteroidales bacterium
ACAAAAAGCAAACAAATCATTATATTAACCTGAACGCATGATAATAAGATCAAAAGCTTTTAAAAACTAAATTTGTTTGCTTTTTGCAAGTGCTTTTACTTCAGGCCATCTGCTTCGTTGCAAAAGCCTTGAAATAGAATACTATGTCTGCGGCTTTCGACGCCTTGCATCTGACCTAAATTAAAAGCATGAATAATGCAGGCTAAATTGCGGTAAAGTTTTTTGTGTCTTTTACGATACACATATATTCTTTATTTTTGTGCCGATTTATTGTTTATTAATAATCTGACCATATGGATATTTTTACAAAAGCGACGGCCAAAATGGGGCCTTTAGGGCAATATGCCAGTCAGGTACACGGTTACTTCACCTTTCCCAAGCTGGAGGGCGAAATCTCTAATAAAATGATATTTCAGGGGAAAGAGAAGCTTGTGTGGAGCCTGAACAACTATCTCGGTCTGGCCAATCATCCGGAGGTAAGAAAAACAGATGCCGAGGCTGCGGCACAATATGGCATGGCTTTACCCATGGGTGCCCGCATGATGTCAGGACAAACTGATTTGCATGAACAATTGGAAAGAGAGCTTGCTTCTTTTGTTGGCAAAGAATCGGCATATCTGCTGAATTACGGTTACCCGGGCATGGTATCGATTGTTGATTCATTGCTTGACCGCCAGGATGTTGTAGTGTATGACTCTGAATCACATGCTTGTATAATTGACGGCTTAAGGATGCACATCGGGAAGCGCTTTGTTTACCCGCATAACGATATGGAATGTCTTCGCCGGCAACTGGAACGCGCCACCAAGATAGCCGCTAAAACAGGCGGTGGTATTCTGGTAATTACTGAAGGCGTATTCGGTATGGCCGGTGACCTGGGAAAGCTGGATGAGATTGTGGCCATGAAGAAAGATTTCAACTTCCGGCTTTTGGTTGATGATGCGCATGGTGTAGGGATCATGGGTGAGACCGGTGCCGGCACCGGCGAGCATTTGGGTGTGCAGGATGGTGTTGATGTATTTTTCGGGACATTTGCCAAGGCTTTTGCATCCATTGGTGCATTTGTTGCCGGTCCAAGAGAAATAATTACCTACCTGATGTATAATATGCGCAGTCAGATTTATGCCAAATCGCTGCCGATGCCCTTGGTGGTGGGCGGATTGAAACGACTTGAGCTGATCCGCACAAAGCCGGAGCTCAGGGAAAAACTCTGGACTATCTCCAACGCACTGCAAAACGGTTTAAAGGAAAGGGGCTTCAATATTGGCAATACCGAATCGCCGGTCACACCCGTAGTACTTAGCGGAGATACTCCCGAAGGAACAAACCTGACACACGATTTGCGGGAAAACTTCAATATTTTTTGCTCTGTGGTGGCGTATCCGGTTATTCCCAAGGGGATGATCATCCTGCGGTTAATTCCTACCGCTGTACATACACTGGAAGACGTAAATTATACGCTGGATGCTTTTTCACAGGTTAAGGAAAAGCTTGACAAAGGTGCTTACGCCACAGGTAAAATCGTAGATGTTCTCTAAACTTTACCGGCCAGTTTCATCACCACCGGTGCGTGGGCCAGTTTGTCGGCAAGGTTTTTCAACAAGGCTTTTTCACCCAGCTTAAAGGGTTTCGACCGTTCGTTGGTATGGATTTTCCCCACATAGCTGACGACCAGCTGCCCTTTGTTTGTTCTGCCTATTCTGATCGGGACCTTATGCTTCCAATCCGTTTCATGAAAGCCGGAGGATGAGTATTTTTGACCCATAAACTCAATTTCAACGCGCATATCCCTTCCGTGTCGCAAACCTTCCGGAATAATTTTCAGTGCTTTTTCAAAGAATCTTTCAGCCGGCAGATCAGTATCCGTGGTCAACTCCTGCATGGCGAACATACAGTCGAGCTGCCTTACTTTTTGGACAAGATAGCTGGTATATTTATGCATTTTCTGTTCCAGCGTGATGTGGTCGCTTATATCTATGAGTGCTATAAGTGCTCCATCATGGATAAGCTGAATATTATCGGGGAAGCTGAAATAGAGTCCGGCCCAGAACACTTCATCATCGCCCCTGACGAGCTGAAGCTCTTCCCGCACATGCTTTCCTGCACGTCTTTTTTGCAGGCGGGATTTAATGCTTCCTTCTTCTGAAGAGCCCAAAGCATAATCGGAGAACTTAGAGCCAATCAAATCTTCAGGTTTAAGATGAAGCAAATCAGCCGCACAACGGTTGGCAAAAACGATTTGATGGTCAGCATCTGTCATGACCACACCAACACCCATTTGGGATACAAGCCTGTTGCACATTTCTTCACAATCCAAGAGTGCTTTGGCTGTCTTTTGACTTTTGATGGCGGTGCGGCCCATCAGTTTCAGAATTTTTCTCTTTGCTTTTTTTCGGCTTCGGAGATAGAGAAACGCAGTGGCCGCCCATAAGATGAACAATATCGCCACTACGGCCAATATGAGCTCTTTTGTAAAAAGCTCAGGATTGCTTTGCATCGCGATCATCTTTTCGCTTTCTAAATTAAACAATATGCTTGTTAATAGAGTTTGGATCTTTTCACCAGGAATGACAGCAATACTTTCTCAAAACCTTCATTGATATTGGAGGGTACAAAGTCGATCTTGTATTGCATACATTTGAGCTTTAACTGATTAAAATAGCCCTCCATTTTTTCAACATACTTTTCTTTCAGGTCAGCCGGATTCAGGCGCACCGCATCTCCTGTTTCCATGTCAACAAATCGAAACGGCCTGTTTTGATAATCAAATTGCAATTCCTTTTCTCCTTCGTACACATGAAACAGGATAACTTCATGTTTGTTATGTTTCAGGTGCTGCAGCGCCGAAAACATGGATTCCGGCTTGGCTTCATTATCCATCATGTCAGAAAAAATAACCACCAACGACCTTTTGTGGATTTTTTCTGCAAGGAGGTGCAACATATCTGCGGTGTTGGTCAACTTGGGCGCATTATTGTCATCCTGCCGGTAATATTGGTCCAGTTTGCCATAAAGCATTTTATGGTGTATGCTGCTGGAACGGGCAGTGGTGTGCAATTCCATTTCATCGGAAACCACACTCAGGCCAACTGCATCTCTTTGTTTTCTGAGAAGATACATCAGGGCGGCGGCACATTCGATGGAAAAGCCAAGTTTTGAGTATTGCGTTTTTGTGGAGTCTTTGCCGGTAAAATTCATGGATGAAGAGTTGTCAATGACGATTTGGCAACGCAGGTTGGTTTCCTCTTCAAAGCGTTTCACAAAGAGTTTTTCGGTACGGGCAAAGAGTTTCCAGTCGATATGGCGTGTACTCTCCCCGGGGTTATAAATCCTGTGCTCGGCAAATTCCACGGAAAAACCATGGAAGGGGCTTTTGTGCATACCAGTGATAAAGCCTTCCACTACCTGCCGGGCAAGCAATTCAAGATTTCCAAACCGACCGGGGACTTCCGGATCAATTTTTTTAATCAAAAGAAAAAAGATTTATTTGGTTGGGTGTAGCAGCCACAACCAATTTATTAGTAAAAAAAGCATAAACATGCCAAAGGCAAAATTGGCAAAGTGTTTTTACAACAATGCTTCAATTTTTCCTGCCAGCAAAGACTTAGGCACTGCTCCTACCTGCTTGTCCACCACTTCACCATTTTTAAAAAACAAAATTGTAGGGATATTTCTGATACCGAATTTCATAGCAACTTCGGGATTGCTGTCCACATCCAGTTTTCCTACCACGACCTTGTCCTTGTATTCTCCGGCCAGTTCCGATACGATGGGGCCAACCATCCGGCAAGGGCCGCACCATTCTGCCCAAAAATCAACCAAAACGGGCTTATCAGCCTGTATTACTTTTTCTTCAAAGTTGGCATCAGTGAGTTCGAGTTCCATAATATAATTTTTATAGTTTGGTAATGCTGCAAATATATTATTAATGTGGCAAATGATTTCCAAAAAAGTACTAATTTAAACGATAATGCACATCGTAATGTTTTAGCAACTCCTGTAAAAATCCCACAGGTTCGATGCGAACGTTGCGTGAAAGCATTTCCACCGAATTGTTATCGACCGGGTCTAAAAGGTAAATCTTAAGTTTAGCCTTGCCTTTGTGCCTTTCGGCAATGTTTTTCATTTTCTGGATGAGATGCCGGTTGATGTCGGCTACCGGCAGGTTAATCATCAGATCGGATGCTTCGCGTTCTGCCAGTTCACTGAGCAGGCTCATACTTTTCACGCGGATATCCAATTGATCGGGGTTTCTGCGGTTTGGTTGCACACGTGCTTTCACCATAACGGCGTTTTGCACTTCCAGGAAATGCTTTACCTTCAGATAATCTTCGGCAAACACGAAGAATTGCATGGACTCGGAGTAATCTTCGATTTGCACGGTTCCATATGGGTTGCCATTTTTTGTGTATTTGTGGGCTACTGATGTGATGATTCCGGCAAAACTGATCTCCTTGTTTTTCAGTGACTGGGGATTTTTCAGGTCTTCAATGCTGTGTGAGCAATAGCTGTTGATGTGGATTTTGAAATTGTCTAACGGGTGACCTGAAATATACATTCCGGTAACTTCTTTTTCCTGCTTTAGCATTTCAATTGTGCTCCATGACTCGCACTGGGGCATTTCCGGATCAGGAAGGTACACCTCATTGCTTTCCTCGAAGAGGTTCATTTGGGAGGTGTTTTCGCGCATCAGCACGTTTTGTGTGTGGCGTATGATCTTATCGATGAAGATGGATGTACCGTTGTCGTCGGAGTGGAAAAACTGAGCCCTGTGCACACCTTCAAAACAATCGAAGGCTCCTGCGCGGGCCAGGGATTCAAAAACGCGTTTGTTCACGTTCCGCAGATTGACCCGTTTGGCAAAGTCAAAAATACTTTTAAAGCTGCCATTGGTTTCCCTTTCGTTCACAATGGATTCCACGGCACCTTCACCGACACCTTTAATGGCACCGAGGCCGAAGCGGATCTGACCCTTGTCGTTTACCACGAAATTAAAGGTACTCTCGTTGACATCGGGGCCGAGTACGGGAATTTTCTGCCGCTGACATTCCTCCATGATAAAGGTGATCTTTTTGATCTCGCTGAAGTTGTTTGTCAACACAGCAGCCATATACTCGGCAGTGTAATTGGCTTTCAGGTAGGCGGTTCGATAGGCTACCACCGAATAGGCAGCGCTATGGGAGCGATTGAATCCATATTCGGCAAACCGCGCCATGGTTTCAAAAATTTTCTGGGCTGTTTTTTTGTCAATGCCTTTGTTCAGGGCACCTTCGATAAAAAACATTTTTTGTTTATCCATTTCCGCCTTGATCTTTTTCCCCATGGCCCTTCTCAGAATATCGGCGTTGGCCAGTGTGAACCCGGCCATGATCTGGGCGGCCTGCATGATTTGTTCCTGGTACACCATGATCCCAAACGTTGGTTTCAGGATGTCCTCCAGCCATGGATGCGGGTATTCAACTTTTTGCATGCCATGCTTTCTTTTGATGTACATGGGTATATAATCCATCGGGCCGGGGCGATATAGCGCGTTCATGGCAATCAGGTCTTCGATATTGGAAGGTCTGAGCTCCTTCAGGTATTCGCGCATACCCTGTGATTCAAACTGAAAAGTCCCAATGGTATCGCCGCGCTGATACAGGTGATAAGTTTCTTCATCGTCAAGAGGGATTTTCTCTATGTCGATTTTTGTCCCGTATCTTTTCTCAATGTTTTTAATGGCTTCTTTTATGATGGAAAGGGTTTTGAGGCCGAGGAAGTCCATTTTGAGCATCCCCACTTTTTCCACATACTTTCCTTCATACTGGGTAACCGGCAGGTCGGTATCCTTTTGTTTACTGAGTGGCAAACAGTCGATGAGGTTGGTAGGGCCGATGATGACTCCGCATGCGTGTACGCCTGTTTGACGGTTTGAGCCTTCCAGGCTTTTGGCATATTTGAGTGTTTCTTTTACAATATCGGGGGCATCTTCCAAAGCCTTGCTCAGCTCAGGTACTTCTTTGTAAGCCTTCTCTAAAGTGGTTCCCTGTCTTTCCGGGACCAGCTTTGCCAACCGGTCGGCATCGGGAAGGGGCAATTTCAGCACGCGGGCAACGTCCCTGATGGAAGAGCGCGCGGCCATGGTACCGAAGGTAACAATCTGTGCCACTTTCTCACGGCCGTATTTTTCAATGACATAATGTAGCACCCTTTCCCTGCCTTCATCATCAAAATCAATATCAATATCCGGCATGGATATCCTTTCCGGATTGAGAAAACGCTCAAAGAGAAGATTGTACCGGATGGGGTCGATGGTGGTTATACCTGTGCAAAAGGCAACGGCAGAACCCGCTACGCTGCCTCGCCCTGGTCCGACAGATACATCCATCTCGCGCGCTTTGTTGATAAAATCCTGTACGATCAGAAAGTATCCCGCAAAACCCATTTCACCGATCACCTTCAATTCAAAATCCAACCGTTCCTTTATGGCATCGGTGACTTCAGGATACAATGCTTTGGCACCTTCATAGGTGAGATGCCTGAGATAGTCATTCTCCGAAGTAAAGCCTTCTGCAAGCGGAAAATGTGGCAGCATGACTTTCTCTGCGCTGATGTCGTAGCTTTCCACTTTTTCGGCGATTTCCAATGTGCCCTCCAGCGCTTCCGGCACATCCGGGAACAGGGCAGACATTTCTTTACGGGTCTTTAAATATTCCTGTCCGGAATATCGCATCCGGGTTTCATCTTCAATATCACGGCCTGTTTGCAGACAAACCAGAATATCGTGTGCACGCGCATCGTCTTCGTTGATAAAATGGCAATCGTTGGTGGCAATAAGCGGGAGCCTGTGCTTTTTGGCAAACTCTATCAGGATACGATTCACCGTATCCTGTTCTTCAAGCCCGTGGCGTTGCAGTTCCAGGTAAAAATCATCCTTAAACACAT
>SKTQ01000264.1 GCA_007122505.1 Bacteroidales bacterium
CAGGAAGCCATCGGACTGGTACTGCCTGAATTTGACGAGCTAAGGTCCATGAGGCTGATGCCCATAACAGGCAGTGACTCCCTGGAGTTTAACCTGGCCTTCAGGGATGGTGACTTTGTCGGGGTTGCAGTTGCCACATATACCAGGATGGGTTACAGCGGCCTTATCCGCGCCATGGTAGGCTTTACTCCTGAAGGTGAGATCATTGACGTAGTGCCCCTCCAGCACGCAGAAACACCCGGCCTGGGAGATAAAATTGAGAAAGGAAAGTCAGACTGGAGCGACCAGTTCCGGGGCTTTGATCCTGGTGTGCAAGTCCTGAAAGTGCGACCCGACGGGGGCGATGTCGATAATATCACAGCAGCCACCATCACGGCAAGAGCCTATGCGGACGCCATCGACAGGGCGTTCCAAACCTTTAAGGCCCACCATTCCGATATCATCAACAAAGAAAATGAATAAACTATGGGACAACTGAAAAACTTTACCAAAGGTTTTGTGAAGGACAATCCGGTATTTGTACTCTTGCTCGGATTATGCCCTGCCCTGGGTGTTACCACCTCTGCGTTCAACGGACTCGGTATGGGACTGGCCACCACATTCGTACTTGTATCGTCAAACATCGTGGTTTCCATCATCAAAAACCAGATACCCTCAAAAGTACGCATCCCATCATATATCGTGGTTATCGCTTCTTTTGTGACCATTACCGATCTGGTGATGGAGGCCTATCTGCCGGCCTTGTTCGAATCGCTGGGGCTTTTTATTCCGCTCATCGTGGTAAACTGCCTGGTAATGGGGCGTGCAGAAGCATTTGCCAGTAAAAACAATACATGGCACTCCATCGTTGATGGCATGGGCATGGGACTCGGCTTTGCATTTGCACTGACTGTCCTGGGTGGCTTACGGGAAATTCTGGGCGCCGGTGAAATATTCGGCTGGTCTGTCTTTGCCGGCGACGGCATGCTGGTCTTTGTATTGGCTCCGGGTGCATTTATCGGTCTGGGCTACCTGGTGGCTCTAAATAATATTGTGAAAAAGAAGATGGAATCGTAAAACAGGATCACGGTCATCAAAACAATCATCCATTGAAAACAATAAAGTAAAAAAACCATGGAATACATCATCATCATTATTGGCGCTGTGTTTGTAAACAATATCGTACTGGCGCAATTCCTCGGTATATGTCCCTACCTGGGCGTTTCGGCCAAAGTATCCACCTCCATCGGGATGTCGGGCGCGGTCATGTTTGTGATGACCCTGGCAACACTGGTTACTTTCCTGATCTTTAACTTTATTTTGGTACCGTTTAATATTGAATACCTGCAAACCATTTCCTATATCCTCGTGGTTGCCTCACTGGTACAGATGGTCGAAATCATACTGAAAAAGGTCAGCCCGGCTCTTTACCAGGCGCTGGGGATTTTTCTGCCGCTTATCGTAACCAACTGTGCCATTCTTGGTGTAACCATCCTTGCCGTGCGTGAAGACTATGGATTTAACTTGCTGGAAGGCGTGGTGTTTGCCATTGGTCATGCCCTCGGTTTTGCCCTTACCATCATTCTCTTTGCCGGTATAAGGGAACACCTGGAGCTGATGGATGTACCCAAGGGGATGCGTGGTGCACCGGCCGCTCTCGTAGTAGCCGGTATCCTTGCACTGGCCTTTATGGGATTTGCCAACCTGGTATAAGAAGATAGCTTATTACTAAAGATAAGGTGCTTGATTTACTGATTCACAGGCCGTCGCAATAACTCACCGCGAAGGCCCTCATTCAGTTTCCCGCGAGAAACAGCTATTTTGCCTCCGGCAATCACAACCTCCGGTTTGCCATACACCTTGATCCCTTCATAAATATTGATATCACTGTTTTGATAATGGGTTTTGGCCGATATGGTTTCTTCCGCGTTTGGATCCCAGATCAACAGATCGGCATCGGAACCCTCAGCAATCAATCCTTTTTGCGGATACAACCCAAATATTTTGGCTGCCCCTGTAGAACATAGATCAACAAATTGCTTAAGACTGATCTTTCCTTCTCTTACGCCAAATGTGTATAAAAGAGCCAACCGGTGCTCAATCCCACCGGCGCCGTTTGCGATATTACGGAAATCATCACGCCCGCGTTCCTTTTGCGACATGAAAAACGGACAGTGATCGGTCCCTGTGGCATCAATGACACCGGTCTGTAAAGCATCCCACAATGCTTTCCTATGGGTTTCCGACCGAAGCGGAGGACTCATCACAAATGGGGCTGCGTCTTCGAAAGAAGCCTTATATAGCGATTCATCCAGAAGCAAATGATGGGGGCAAACCTCTGCCATCACCGGCAAGCCCTTTTCTTTGGCTTTCCGGATATGCTCAATGGACCCTGCCGAAGAAACGTGGACAATGTAAAGCGGACAGGATGTTTTTTCAGCAATGGCAATGGCTTTTGCAACGGCATCACTTTCAGTATGGGGAGGGCGGCTGAGGGGATGTGATGAGGGCCCGGACTGCCCCGATGCAAACAGTTCATTACGCAGTTTGTCCACCTCATCACCGGTTTCGCAGTGAACGGTGGCCATGCCCCCTGCATCTGCCAGTGTTTGCATTACCTTCTCCATCACCGCATCATCAATACCAATGGCATCTTTGTATGCCATATAAAGCTTGAAAGACGGAAAGCCTGCTGCAATGCATTGCCTGATCTGAAGGGCGGTATCCGGCGTCCACTCCACAGGACTTACATGGAAGCTATGATCAATCAGGCAGCCGGCAGCTTCCTCTATGCGCAGGCGGAGCGCTTCAGTGAGCGACATCCCCCGGCGGGGAGTCACGAAATCGATCATGGTGGTGGTGCCGCCCATTAGCGCTGCCCTGCTTCCACTCACAAAATCATCGGATGAGAAGCCGGCCCCAGTGGGAAGGTGCATATGCACATGGGGGTCAATACCCCCGGGAAAGACAAGCATCCCGGAAGCATCGATCACATCGGTTACATCCAGATCTCCCAAAGGCAGGTTCTTCCCGATCTTTTCAATGTGCCTGCCTCTGATGAGAATATCCCCCTGTATCTCATCAAATGCATTGACAATATGGGCGTTACGGATCAGCATCAGATAAATCTTGGTGTCATCCGTATCATCACAAATGCCCAGTGTGCAAATTCATCCTTGCTGCCACCTTTCAGGATTTCCATGGATTCGCTGCCAAACATCACCGAATAGCCGAAAATGATTCTGGTGAAGGGGTTAAAACGGTAGTTAAGCGTTAGGTCGATCTCCGTACCCAGGTATTTGTCAATGGCGGTGTCTGTATTTTCCGGATCCGGAAAATCATTTTGCATGAAGAACAGATGCAGGTCAGCCGTGAGGTTTGTGTTTTCAGAAAGAGAAAAAACATTCTTGAAATACGGGTTAATGAGTCCGGCATTGTTTGTATGCTGGGGGAAGGCAGTGAAGTAATCCATAAAGCCGTTGCGTGCGTGTCCCATACCGTAAAGGTCGCTGAAGGCGTTAAATTCTTCTCCTGGATTAACCTGGTCGTTACCCGAAAATATTTCTACGCCCGGTCTTACTGTCCAGTTTTCATTGATCCGTGAAAAACCTTCAACCATCAGGTACCAGGCACTGATATCCTGTCCCATGGCCGTTTTGCCATGCTGGAAAGAGGGATACAGGCGAAGTTCAAAAGCACCGGGGTTGTAAACAAGATAAGAAGCCCATGTGGCCCTCAGATTGAGATCTTCCGGGTCGTCGGGGTGTTCATAGCCATCGGCGATAAAATGAAATGAGGCTTTCAAATTGTCTGATAAGGGGGTGTGATACCAGATGTAGTTCAGTGTTTTGTAGTTGTTCAAAAGGTAATGTGTGCCAAAATTCCGGTTTTGGCTTTGGTTAAAAGCGGCTCCGATATGGAGCCTGCTTCCGCCGGTTGTTTCGTAGCGGGCAACCAGTGCATCGTGGGTACGGCCTGTCAGCGCCCAGTCGTTGATGGCCATCAATCGCTGTGTATCGTATCTCAGCTCCTGCCTGCCGGCGGTAATGCTGAACCTTTCACTTGGTATCAGTGCAACCCATGCCTCATATACACTAAAGGTAGGGTTGTTGTCCATGGTGACATTCTGACCCCATATTCGAAGGTCCTGTAAAGAAATACGTGTAGCCACACGCTCATCGAACGTATAGGACAGAGATAATCTTGTTCGTTGGTTCACCTGCCCGGCCGGCTTTGTGTCTTGAGAGGGCATCATTCGGTAGCCGTCGCGGAATTCAGCCCGGGGACGGATCTGGCCATCCAGTGAAAACTGACCCTGGCCCAATAAGGGCAAAACCACGGCCATCATCAGCAATAATAGTATACTTCTTCTCATGGGTTCACATTTTGGTTTATAAAGCCTCGGCAATCGATCATCAGCAATTGAGAATCGACCATCGAAAATCCTCAATCGATAATTTTGTCATTTGGATTGTAAACATAATAAAAAATCTGTGGTATGACAAAGCATTCCACAGATTTTTGTTGTTTTGGCTAAAGCCCGAAGCCGGTTTTGGCTCCGGGCTGCAAAAATGTTTAGTCGATCAATGATGAGATCATGGCTTCGCTTTCAGCCGAGGCAATACCCATTACTTCCGCGATCACGCCACCCATCATATTGCCCATCATGGCGGTGTTCATCCAGGAAACATAGGTTTTGCCGTCTGATTTTTCATAAATGGAAACGCGGCAGGGCATCATGGATGATACGATACGTTCGTCGTCAAGTTTCAGGATTTTGTATGCATGATCGGGATGGCACAATTCAAAAACTTTTGCGTTTCTTACTTCATAACCAAACTTGTCCATGGTCTCTTTCATGTCATGAACGGTAGGGATTGACCAGCCCATTTCCTCGGCGGTTTGTGTGAATATGGCAACCGATTGTTCAAAATTGTATTTGCTTTCCGCTTCTTTTAGCATCATTCCCGGTGCTGCCTTGTAAGCATAAAAACCGGTTAAAACAATTCCCATTACGAGTCCGATGATGCCAAATAAATATTCTTTTTTCATTTTTTTCTGTTTTGAATGTGAAACATTGTTTGATTTTGGTCTTTGTTACGCCAAACGTGTGCCATTACTTGTAAAATATTCTTAATCAATATAATAACAGATATTCAATCATGATAAGTAAACAGCATTGTTAACAGTAAAAGTTAACAAATTAATATTAACTTTGTAAACCTCTTTTGCTGTTTGCACGGTGATTCTGTGCAGGGGAGGACCTTATGATATTGCAATTTATTTTTTCACTATGCGATTTAATTTTGATGATTTGGCCAGGGAAATGCCTGCAGGTATGCTGATCACAGATACACAGCTGGAAGTTTTGTATATGAATGCCTATGCCCGTGACAAAATATTTGACCTGAGGCCCGGGCAGGAACGGGCATCGGTTTTATTGAGGAGTAAGTTTTACACCACCGACAGGCAGGTGTTTGACATGCACGGGTGTATGCAAAACATGATCTCCATGAAAAAACGGACTTTTCATAAAACACTTATTATCAGAAAAAAGAATGGAGATTCCTTGTTGTTTTTTACCGCACGTGCCTTTGGGGTGGAAGGCCTGGAGCATTACGTTTTCGTATTGGTTGACATTTCGGATGAAATGGATTGCATAACCCATGCACCCCACAGTTTTGGCAGGGAGGAATTTGAGTTGCGCAGCCGCATCATCGGGCACGACGAGAAAATTCGCCATATTTACCGTTTGATAAACCTTGCTGCCGACTCGAATGTGAATGTTTTGGTTACCGGTGAAAGCGGTACCGGGAAAGAACTGGTTGCCGATGCCATCCACGCCTTATCAAAACGGCGGGATAAACCGATAGTGAAGGTTAATTGTGCTGCTTTGTCTGAGTCATTGCTCGAAAGTGAGCTTTTCGGACATGTAAAGGGTGCTTTTACAGGGGCTGTCAAGGATAAAACCGGCAAATTTGAGGAAGCAGATGGCGGTACCCTTTTCCTGGACGAGATTGGTGAGATCAGCCAGTCAACGCAGGTCAAGTTGCTCAGGGTGATACAGGAAAAAACCATTGAACGGGTGGGCGACAACAAGCCCATTGCTGTGGATATGCGCATCATTGCAGCAACCAACAGGGATTTGCCTGAGTCCATTAAACATGGGAGCTTCAGGGAGGATTTGTATTACCGGTTAAATGTTTTTTCCATCCGAATGCCGGCATTGCGGGAACGCATGCTGGATATACCCCGGTTGGCTGACCATTTTATTGATAAGGGTAATGAGAATACCGGCAAGCAGGTCAGGGGCATCAGCAAAGAGGCCATGCGGCTGATGATGCGCTACCGGTGGCCCGGGAACATCCGTGAACTCCAGAACGCCATCGAACATGCCTTCGTTTTGGTCCAAAACAACCTCATCGAACCGGAGGATTTACCCGAATCTGTGAGGCTGGAAGCTCCCTCAACGGCATCTGCAAATCTTGGCGGACCAGATACACAGGAAAGATCAGAGCCGGGATTGGTCAAAAGCCGGGGAAGGCTGAATATTTCCCGCGAACAGCTCAGTGAAGTTTTGGAAAAACACAACTGGAACCAGTCAGAAACTGCCAGGTTTCTGGGTATAAGCCGTGTAGCGCTTTGGAAAAAAATCAAAAAGTTTGATTTATAAAGAAAATAGAAAGCAACAGAAGTTTGCTCAATGCCGCAACATTTTAGTCTTCATGCTGGCATACCCAATAATGATCCTATGACTTCACAAGCTTTAGCTCAAACTGCTCATCGCTGATTCTGCGAAACCCCAGCTTTTCTAAATATTTCTGATGTCGCCGGGTATGGCCTTGTGTCACTACCCTGGTAAATCCGTCAGCGATCATTTCCTGTTTGAGCCTGTGAAAAATAA
>SKTQ01000139.1 GCA_007122505.1 Bacteroidales bacterium
GACCGGCCTAAAATGTCTTGTTGTATTGGCAGAATGTAGGGACAGGGCTTGACCTGTCCATCACAACAGCCGTACTGTTTTTCGCACAAAAGTTTTGCCTAATTTGCCACTTGTTGATAGACGTGCATATATAACTGTGTGTGGTTGTAAATGGGTGTCCTATCCGGAAAACAGGAAAAGGTCTTTGCGAATCTTAATCTTTGCGGGCTTTGCGAGGAATAAAATGTTTCACGCAAAGGCCGCAAATGCCAAATCAGGCAAAAAGCGCAAAGACAATTTACCAATGTACCAATTTACCAATGTGCAAATGTACTAATGTGCAAATTTTTGCCCGGCCTATAACATTCCTTTTTTCTGCTTACTGCTTACTGCTTACTTCTTACTTTCACTCCCTCTCTCATCACTCAGCTCCCATCACTCAGCTCCCATCACTCAGCTCTCATCACTCAGCTCTCATCACTCAGCTCCCATCACTCAGCTCTCCTCACTCATCACTCAGCTCCCAGCTCTCCCCCAATAAAAAAACTCAGGGGCTCTCCGGCAAAGAGAACCCCTGAGTTTTATGATTTGCTTTGTTTACGAAATATTTTCCGTAAACAATTTATAGCATCTTATCTTGCAATGTGGAAACGATGTGACTGAACGCCAACGTTGGTTTCAATCTGCATGATATACAAACCTTGCTTCAGTTGAGAAACATTGAATGATGTTTCGCTGCTTTGCTGCATCACTAAGCGGCCGGTGATATCATATACTTTCACATTCAAGACATCCGCATCGGTATTGATATGGATGACAGAGCTGGCAGGATTTGGATAGATAACCATATTCAAATCGTCCATATCCACTTCAACTACAGACACAGGTGGAACACCCCAAACGTCATTCAATACTGTATCTCCGGTGATTTCTTCCTCGCGGTTGGGGTCGCCTTCCCATTCGCCGCCGTCCCATCCTGCACCGAATGCATCTGAGAAGTACTTATACTCAAGCGTACCAGCGGGTACAGCATCGTGAGTGGCTGTGTAGATAAGCACATCTCCAGGTGGATCAGGATCAACATCTGCTGTCAGGCTGATGGCGTCCAGCATAAAGATGAATGCATCTTCCGATACATAGTTAATGGCGAAACGGATAACTTCTCCATCGTAGTCACCAAGAGGGAAAGTATATTCTGTCCATTGGGTGGGAACTTCGATAAACGGTTCATCACTGATTGGAATAAAGTCTCCGGGGCTATCGCCAGTGGTGGAAACAAGTACACGAATTCTTTCGAGTCCGTAAGCTGCGGTATAAGACATGGCATGGAAGCTGAGCACACTACTTTCATGTGCAGAGAATTCCGGAGAAATCAGCCACTTGTTGTCATCAAAATCAGTGTATTGAATGGCAATGGCATATTTACTGCCATCAACCGGCGGATTTTCTTCATCAATTGGCGGATCGGTTTCAGCGGGATTGAATGCCATCCAGGCAAATTCTGTTCCTTCACCCGGGAAACTGAAGTCAGACACACCCCACGTATTGCCTTCAGTGAGCTGGATCGTAATCCAAGGCGACAGGTCGGTGGTAAAGTCTGCATATCCGTCAAAGTTTTCGTAGAAGGTGTAGGGCGGATTTTTGGCAGGATCCACCAGTGTCATTTCCAGTGAACCTTCGCTGCCGGGCTCAGCCCAACCGGTGAAGCTACCTGTAACGAACACGCTGTGCTGATCGGGATCAAAACCTTCAGCTTCTGACATATCTACATTGAATGTTACGCTGTACTCATCATCCGGATCCGGAGGTACATCACCGGGAATGACGAATGCCTCAATATTCCATACTGTCTCAAATCCAAATGCCGAAGCAAACTGCCATGGGTTGGTTCCAAACTGAAGCAGGTTGGCAAGGCCGTCATTCGCTGTTGATGTCTCGAATGCAGCGGGGAATACTCCGTCACCGGGGTCGCCGATTTCCCATCCGATCCAAAGCTCCTGGCTGGTATCGATAAGATAGGGGTCAAACAATTCTACCTCTACCCACTCTTCTTCAGCAACCATCATGGATTGGCTGACATACTGATCAGGCCACTCACCACCTTCTAAATCCGGGTTGCCTTGCCAGATGACTACAGACGCATCCAGCGGCTCATCGTTCATAAAAATGCGGATCTTGGTTACAGAGTAACCTTCATAGGCGGCCAATTCAGCCGGCATCCAGCGAATGGCTGCAAACCACTGTGCACCATCTCCACCCAAACCAAGTGCGTTGTCATTGACACCTGATTGCCAATACTTGATCCATTCCCCGTCAGCGTCCTTTGTGTATTCTGGAACGGGACCGGGATTGGTGGGTAGCTTCATTATTTGAGGCTCCTGCGCTATACCAACACTGGACAGCACAAAGAAAAGCATCAAAATAATTGTAATCGATTGTAAGATTTTCTTCATGATAATGGTTTTTAAATTTAACAAAAAGTTGATTTTAAGGGTGTTGTTTAATAATGGTTAAAGTTTATAATAAGGGTGTATTTTGCTTCCAAATATAGAAATTATTTATTTCCCAACAAAAAAATAATTTTTTTCATCCGTCGCACCTTCAATGTTTGTATGTCAAGGGCCTGATGTTTTCCGGTTTAAGCAATTCATCATACAAATATAAATACTATTTACAAATAATCAAATTTTACATAAAATTAGGTGCACCTCTCCTTTCTTTGACCTGATCGCATTTGACAATATTGATGAAGTACAAATATAATGGTATTTTTACAGCTATATGCCAAAAAATATTTTTTCGTCAAACTGTCTGATTATTAGCCTACAGCCGAAAATGATTCCATACCCCGGAGTTTTTTTGAAAGCAAAAGAGGGTGAGTTTTCGTTTTTTTTCTTTACTTTGGAAGTTCGTTTCGCTTCAATATGAAGGCTTGGAGGCGTCATTTTTTGCCGTAAAGCACTGTTGGTGTGGGTATTAAAAACAAAAACCAAAAAAAATATGTCAATCAAACAAAAGACGCTGGATCTTAAGCAAAGGATGCAGAACGCATTGCAGGGCGGAGGCGCAAAAGCCATAGAAAAGCAGGTAGCGATGGGAAAGATGACTGCACGTGAACGCATCATTTCGCTACTGGACCCCAATTCTTTTCATGAATACGACTTGTTTGTTGAGCATGCAGCCAAAGATTTCGACATGGACAAGAAACACCTTCCAGGTGATGGCGTGATTACCGGGACCGGCACCATCAGTGGTTTTCCCGTGTGTGTCTATGCCCAGGATTTCACGGTTGCCGGTGGTTCTCTTGGACTCATGCATGCGCGCAAAATCGGAAAAATCATGGATCACGCCATGAAGTTGAAGATTCCGATTATCGGCATTAACGACTCCGGGGGTGCACGTATTCAGGAGGGGGTAAATTCCCTGGCAGGCTATGGTGAGATTTTTTACCGAAACACACAGGCCTCGGGTGTGATACCTCAGATATCGGTAATATTGGGACCTTGCGCCGGCGGTGCCGTGTATTCACCTGCTCTGACCGATTTTGTATTTGTGGTGGACAAGATTTCCAAAATGTTTATCACCGGACCGGAGGTCATACGATCTGTGCTGGGTGAGGAGATCAGTATGGAAGAGCTGGGTGGTGCCCGTGTGCACAGCGAAATTACCGGAAACGCGCATTTTTTCACAGAAAGCGAGGCTGAATGTTTTCAGAAAATCAAAAAGCTGGTGTCATACATTCCGTGGAGCAACAAGCGCAAAGCTGCTACATTTCCTAAAAAAGCCCCAAAAACCAAACAATACCGGATCGACAACATCATTCCCACTGACCCCAGGGAGCCCTATGATGTCAGGGATGTGATCAAAGCCATCAGTGACGACAGCGATTTCTTCGAAGTACAGGAGCTCTACGCTGCCAATATGGTGGTGGGCTTCGGACGCCTGAGCGGGCAAACGGTCGGATTTGTAGCCAATCAGCCACTCATTCTGGCCGGTGTTCTGGATGTTGATTCCTCCGATAAGGCCGCGCGCTTTATCCGTTTTTGTGATGCCTTCAATATTCCGCTGGTTACCCTTGTGGACCTGCCCGGTTACCTCCCCGGCATCGACCAGGAGCATGCCGGTGTGATCCGCCACGGTGCCAAGATCCTGTATTCCTACAGTGAAGCTACCGTACCAAAACTCACGGTGATTTTGAGAAAAGCATACGGTGGCGGCTACATCGCCATGTGCTCGCGGCACTTAAAAGCTGATTTTGTATTTGCCTGGCCCACCGCCGAAATTGCCGTAATGGGTCCGGAAGGTGCCGCAAACATTATTTTCCGGCACGAAATCATGAACTCCCCCAACCCGGAAGAAACCAGGAAAAGAAAAGTGGAAGAGTACAAACAAAAGTTTGCCAATCCCTATGTGGCAGCAGCCCATGGATACATTGATGCCGTGATTGAACCCTCGGAAACAAGGAAGTTCCTGTTGCATGCCCTGGATATTTCTGCCGAAAAAGACGAAAAAGCACCTGAGAAAAAACACGGTATACCGCCATTTTAATCCCATCCTTTTATGAAAAAGCGCAAAAAAGGGAAAAAAGATAGCTTCAGGCTGGTGGTTGATGATGTTACATACATCACGAACCCCAACAAGATGTTCACACTAAGAAAACCATACAGCCCGGCCAATCCGAATATTGTTTCCTCATTTATGCCCGGTAACATCCAGAAAGTATTTGTCAAAAAAGGGCAAGCCGTAAAAGAGGGTGAAGAACTGTGCATACTTGAGGCCATGAAAATGAAAAATGTTATCCTGGCACCGGCTGATGGTACCGTAAAGAAGGTAAATATCAAAGAAGGCGATATAGTTCCCAAAAACCACCCACTGGTCGAATTGCAGTAAACAGACCATATTAATATGGTATAAGCTCATTGACCGGTGCATATTTTTTCCGGGCAGACAACCCGCCAACAGCATACGGTCGTGCAATGTTTCGTTTGTGTAAGGTTCTCTAAAACAGCATAATATGCATGCCAGGCAACGGCTTGTATTCGCCAGCCATAATCCCCATAAAATTCAGGAAATCAGCGACATTCTCGGCCCGCAGTTAGCCGTGACGGGGCTAACGGAACTCGGTTGTTTTGAGGAGATCCCGGAGCCTTATGACACCCTGGAAGAAAATGCGATGGCAAAAGCCCGCTACATATATGATACATACCAGGTGGATTGTTTTGCCGATGACACAGGACTGGAGGTTGATGCGCTGGGCGGACAGCCCGGTGTGCGATCGGCAAGATATGCAGGTGCTGAAAAAAACAGCCAGGCCAATGTATCAAAACTGCTGACGGAATTGTCGGGCATTTCATACCGCAGGGCAAGGTTCCGAACAGTAATTGCTTTGGTGATGCAAGGCCGTGTTTATCTGTTTGAAGGCATCGTGAAAGGTGTGATATCTCATGTCCCAACCGGTGAAAAGGGCTTTGGTTATGATCCGGTATTTATACCGGACGGCTATGACAAGAGTTTTGCCGAAATGGATGCCGAGCTAAAAAACAAGATCAGCCACCGGAAAATGGCCATCAGTAAGCTTGTTGATTTTCTGAAGATATTTTCATCAGCGCCCGGCGAGGGACTCTTCGATGAGAATCGTGAATAGTTCGGTATTGCTGATACCGGCAACGGCTGCCTGCTGGGGAACAATGCTGGTTTTGGTCATACCCGGTGTTACATTCACTTCCAGGAAATATATCTTCCCATCACTATAGATATAGTCAAACCTCGTTAAACCCTTTAACCCCAATTTTTCATAAAGCTCAGCAGACACCCGCTGTATTGCTTCGGTCAGTTCGCCGGAAATCCGTGCCGGTGTGATTTCATCGGCCGCTCCCGGTGTATATTTTGCCTCATAATCGAAATAACCGGCCTTGGTCTTGCTGATAATTTCGGTTACAGGCAGCGCTCTGGGCTTGTGATTTTGGGAAAAAACCCCGCAAGTAAGCTCCGTGCCTTCGAGATACTCATCGATTAATACATGCTTATCATGCTGAAATGCAAGCCGGATGGCACCTTCAAGCTCCTCTTCATTTCTTGCAAAAGACATCCCAAGGCTCGAACCCCCTTCGTTGGGCTTAACAAATACAGGCAAGCGGAGTTTTTTCAGCACCTCCCCTGCTGACCAGGCACGATTCGCATCAAGTAAAACGGCCGGAGGCACAATGTAGCCCAAGCTCCTGACCACTAAATAACAGAAATACTTATTGAAAGTCAGGGCCGAAGCTGTTGCACCAGCCGTGGTGTAGGGAATATTCAGCAAGTCAAAATAGGACTGCAGTCTTCCATCTTCGCCCGGGGTACCGTGTATGGTGATGAATGCACAATCGAACGTGATCTTTTTCCCGTCAAGGAAAACTGAAAAATCATTTTTATCAACCGGATTTTCCTTTCCGCTTTCATCAATAACCACCCATTTGCCTTTGTGCATCAATACAGGAAAAACATGATAGCGCGAACGGTTGATGTTTTCTCTGATCATCTCCGCGCTGGCTACAGAGATGACATACTCACCGGAATCACCGCCATTGATCAGTGCGATGTTTTTTTTAGCCATTGTTGCGATTGTGTATGGTTGCTTATTGATTATTTTTGGATTATAGAAGCAAAAGTACGTCATTTTTTCATTTGACCGCAGCAAATATGCGGTGGCTTTAAAATACAGGAACAATAACCATCACAAAGAAAAATGCCCCGAATGATATCTTTCAGAACATAAACAAAACAAAAACACGTTAAGGATAATAACGGATTTGATATACGGTGTCCTTCCGATGGTGATGAATCATCAATTTATATTACTTTTGCCTTTATCGACCGTCTTTACCGAAGGAGTGGATTTATGA
>SKTQ01000308.1 GCA_007122505.1 Bacteroidales bacterium
GGAGTTCAATATTATCCTGAATAACAGATTGTAATAGATTAACTTCCAGAGCGTATAAAGACGGGGCTAACCTGGACAATCTGCTCCTAAATTGAAAATAATTGATAAATTCAATAAAAAATTTGCGAAATATAATTTTATTCTTTAATATTGCCTTATATTAAATGTGTTTACAATACCTGTTATCAGACATAAATTAGATTAGATTAGATTTCATTACACTTTACCAACATTCATTTACAGGTAATTGATATTGATTATCAACCATCAGAGAAAGATTAAAGCAATCATTTCAACCAAACTGTTTCGCACAGTTCATTGCGAAGGCGGATACCGAAAAGCCGACAGAGTAGGTAATATCAAAACCGAAAACAACATGAAGAAAATTTGCAGCATGCTTGCACTCCTGTTTGTGGTCGGCCTGGCATTTCAGGCACAATCCCAAAGCATCCATATTCAGGGTGGATTAAATCTGGCTAACATGTCAATTGACTATGATGATGATGATTTTGATTTCGACACAGACTGGAAGCTTGGTTTTATTGTTGGAGCCACGGCTTTGTTCCCTGTCACAGATCTTATAGATCTTGAAACAGGATTCCTCTTTTCCCAAAAAGGATTCAAATATTCTGATGAGTATTATGATGATTTTTGGGATGAAACTGAGATTACGGAAGTTGATGTTAGGCTTTTATACCTGAATATTCCTATCACCGCCAGGACCAATTTCAATTTTGGAGACAATTCGATCTTTTTCCAGGCAGGTCCTTATTTGGGTTTTGGGCTAAGCGGAACTTTCAAAAGTGAATTCGAATACAGCTACAATGGATTTTCGGAGTCCGGAAAATTTGAAGGTGACATTGAATGGGGTTCAGGAGATGATGATGACTACAAGCGTCTGGATTACGGCTTAGTCTTTGGGGCCGGCATCGAGTTCGGGCGAATCACCTTTGGTGCCTCTTATGGTCTTGGACTGGCCAACATTGCTCCCCATGATGATTTAACCGAGAAGAACAAGGTGATAAGCTTCAGGCTGGGTTATAAAATCAACTTTATGCAGTAAGTGTGCACCGGACTGAGGTTTTGTTAAAAGGGTCATTTTACAATATTGCTATTTGACAAAACCCAATTGTCCAAAATCCTGCACAAGCATTTGGCTATTACAGCCATCATCAACTAAAACGAGTATAACGGCACCGCCGGTCAATGGAATATCATTGCCCGGCGGTGCTTTTTTTTATGCAAATTTTCCAATCATCAAACATGAAAAAAAAAGAGACAAAAAGGGCATATTAAAACACAAGCAGAAAGATTATTTCCTTTATATTTGCATCGTTCAAACCCTCTAAATTTCAGCCTTTATGCATAAATTACTACTTCTGGGCGATGAAGCCATTGCCCAGGCAGGAATAGACGCAGGGATGTCGGGGATTTTTGCCTATCCCGGCACACCCTCCACGGAAATCACCGAATATGTTCGTGCTTCGAAAGAGGCAAAGACCAAAGGCATTGCAGCCAATTGGGCAGCCAATGAAAAAACAGCTGCAGAGCAGGCCCTGGGTATGTCTTATGCCGGCAAGCGGGCTATGACCTGCATGAAACATGTGGGGCTCAATGTTGCCGCCGACGTATTTCTTAATGCCGCCATTACCGGTGCCAATGGCGGGCTGATCTTCGTGGTTGCCGATGACCCTTCCATGCACTCTTCCCAAAATGAGCAAGACTCCCGGGTGTACGGTAAATTTGCCATGGTACCTATCCTGGAACCGTCCAACCAGCAGGAAGCTTATGACATGGTGCATGATGGGTTCGACATATCAGAAAAGCTTCAGGTGCCGGTGATGCTCCGCATCACTACACGGCTGGCTCACTCACGCGCAGGTGTCGTCCGGAAAGATGAAAGGCCACAAAACCAATTCAAACTCCCGGAAGACCTCCGTCAGTTTATCCTGCTGCCGGCCATCGCAAGGAAACGCTACCAGCTGCTGCTGGATAACCAGCCTAAGTTTCAAAAGCTTTCCGAAGAATCCGGATACAATCAATACATCAACGGTGACGACCACAGCATGGGGATCATTGCCTGCGGACTGGCTTTTAATTACCTGATGGAAAACTATCCTGACAGGAAGGTGCCATACCCTGTGGTAAAAGTTTCGCAGTATCCGCTTCCAAAACAACACATTGAGAAACTTTACAATGCATGTGACAAGATCCTTGTGCTTGAAGAGGGTTATCCTGTAGTGGAGGAAATGCTGCAGGGATTTCTGAACCATGGCAAAAAGATCATGGGCCGCTTAGACGGTTCATTGCCCCGCACAGGAGAATTAAACCCCAACCATGTGGGCAAGGCATTAGGCTTCCCCCAGCCGGAGATCGCGGAAATTCCTTCACTGGTAGCCAAACGGCCACCGTCACTTTGCAAAGGTTGCCCCCACGCCGACAGCTTCATCGGACTCAATGAAGCGCTGGAAGAATACGGAAAAGGAAGGGTGTTTTCCGACATCGGCTGTTACACCCTCAGCGCATTACCACCCTATGAGTCAATCAATACCTGTGTTGACATGGGTGCTTCCATTACCATGGCCAAAGGAGCGGCCGACGCCGGCATGCATCCGGCCGTAGCTGTTATCGGAGACAGCACCTTCACCCATTCAGGGATCACCGGCCTGCTGGATGCCGTAAACGATAATTCCAACATCACCGTGATCATTCTCGACAATGCCACCACCGGTATGACCGGCGGACAACCTTCGTCGGCCTTTGAAAAAATTGACGATATATGTAAAGGAATCGGCGTGGAAGAAGAACATATCAGGGTGATCAAGCCGCTCCGCAAACAACACGAAGAAAACACGAATATACTGAAGGAGGAACTGGCTTACAAAGGTGTTTCCGTGATCATTGCACGCCGTGAGTGTATCGTTACCCTCAACAAAAGAATGAGACAAAAATTCAAAGACAAGCAAAAATCCACCACATAATTCATCTGTAAGCAATACCCGGAAGGTAAGCAAAGGAGAGAACCGGGACTTATCCTTACCGGTCAGTTGTTTTTATCAAAATATACAGCATTATGAAAAATGACATTATATTAGCCGGCGTAGGTGGTCAGGGAATTCTTTCCATTGCCGCTATCATCGGATACGCAGCGGTTCAGTCGGGACTGTATCTAAAACAGGCAGAAGTGCATGGTATGAGCCAGCGCGGAGGCGATGTTCAGTCGCACCTTCGCCTTTCATCCAACGATATTGCCTCCGATCTCATACCGGAAGGGAAAGCCGATATGATCATTGCGGTAGAACCCATGGAGTCGCTACGCTACCTCCCTTTCCTGGGACCGGAAGGCTGGCTGATCACCAATACCGAACCCTTTGTAAATATTCCCGATTATCCTGATAAGGAAGACGTTTTGCAGGAGATTCGTAAGCTTCCAAGGCATGTGGCCCTGGATGCCGACACCATTGCCGGTGAAATCGGCACCAAAAAAGCTGCCAACGTGGTGATCCTGGGCGCAGCATCTCCTTTTATCGACATCCCGTTTGAGAAACTGGAAGACGCAATCCGCTTCCTTTTTGGGAAAAAAGGTGAAGACCTGGTTGACATCAACCTGAAAGCACTTCGGGCCGGACGGGAGGTCGCCAAAAAAGACGCCGTAAAGTAGCACGGACATTAAACAAAAGGATCAAATAATCAGTTACTAAAGTACATAAACGCTGCTTTGTTATGTCGCAAAGCCAGATGCAGGACCAACAAGCGCACGATTGATTTATAATTTCAAATTAACCATAAGATTCCTATGATAACCAACAATTTCATTGAGCGCCACAACGGCATACGCAAAGACGACGAATTGAAAATGCTGGAAAAGATCGGCATTGATTCAGCCGATAAGCTGATTGATGAAACCATACCCCCCAGTATTCGTCTTAAAAACGAACTCAACATCAGCGATGGGTTGAATGAATATGAATACCTGCAGCACCTCAAGGGACTTGGGGCAAAAAACAAGGTTTTCAAATCTTTTATCGGCATGGGCTATTACAATACGATCATGCCCGGTGTGATACAAAGAAATCTGCTTGAAAATCCCGGCTGGTACACTTCATACACTCCTTACCAGGCAGAAATTTCCCAAGGCAGGCTGGAAGCTCTTCTGAATTTCCAAACCGTGGTCACTGATCTTACCGGGCTGGAAATTGCAAATGCCTCACTGCTCGATGAATCAACGGCTGCCGCGGAAGCGATGATCATGCTTTTTAACAGCAGATCGCGCCAGGCAATCAAAGAAGGCGTGAACAAATTCTTTGTTTCCCAACGATGCTTCCCGCAAACCTTGGCCGTACTGAAAAACCGTGCAGTACCACTTGGAATTGAGCTGGTCATCACTGATCATCAGCAAGTAAAGCTCGACAACACCTATTTCGGAGCACTGATACAATATCCGGATGCTGTTGGCTCTATTACCAACTACCGGGATTTTGTTTATGAGGCTCAAAACCTGGGAATTCGTATCGCTGTGGCAACTGACCTGCTCAGCCTGACCATGCTTACCCCTCCCGGTGAATGGGGGGCTGATGTAGTTGTGGGCTCATCGCAAAGATTCGGTGTCCCGATGGGATATGGCGGTCCGCATGCCGGTTTCTTTGCTACCAAAGACGAATTCAAACGCTCTATTCCCGGAAGGATCATCGGCGTTTCAGTGGATCGCAACGGGAATTACGCCCTGCGGATGGCTTTGCAAACCCGTGAGCAACACATCAAACGCGAACGTGCCACCTCAAACATATGTACCGCACAGGCACTGCTGGCATCCATTGCCGCAATGTATGCCGTTTACCACGGCCCGAAAGGATTGAAGAAAATTGCACGGCATGTCAATATTTTAACTGGTGTGCTGGCGCAGGAATCAGAACAATACGGTTTCAAACAATTGAACCGGTTCTTTTTTGATACCCTGCTCATACAGCTACCTGAAAATGTATTCTCAAATACGCTCGCACAAATGGCAAGCGATCGGGAAATGAACTTCCGTATCATTGACGAAAAACACATTGGCATCAGTCTGGACGAAACCACCACGCTGGAGGATGTAAACACCATCCTCTCCATTTTTGCCGGAGCGGCAGGTAAGGATTTTAAAACTTTTGTTTGTGATCCGGTTGAGTGTGAAAAGATCACCACCATTCCTGATGAGCTCCATCGTGAGAGTCCGTTCCTTCAGCAGTCGGTATTCAACTCCTACCACTCTGAAACGGAAATGATGCGTTACATGAAGAAATTGGAAAACCGTGACCTTGCACTGAACCGCACCATGATCCCCCTGGGGTCGTGCACCATGAAACTGAATGCAGCGGCGGAAATGTTTGGGCTTAGCTGGCCGGAATATGCCAACATCCATCCATTTGCTCCTGAAGATCAGGCGGCCGGATATCATGAACTGATCCGCCAGCTCGAAAAAGACCTCTGTGAAATAACCGGTTTTGCAGGTATATCTTTTATGCCCAACTCCGGTGCTTCCGGTGAATATACCGGCCTGATGGTGATCCGCGCCTATCACGAGAGCCGTGGAGAAGGTCATCGCGATATTACGCTGATCCCTTCATCAGCGCATGGTACCAACCCCGCCAGTGCCGTGATGGCCGGAACAAAGGTAGTTGTGGTGAAATGTGACGAAAACGGGAACATCGATATCGACGACCTCCGCGAAAAAGCAGAAAAACACAAGGATAACCTGGCGGCAATCATGGTAACCTACCCCTCCACACATGGTGTATTTGAGGAGGAGATACTGGAAGTCACCAAAATTATCCATGATAACGGCGGTCAGGTATATATGGATGGCGCCAATATGAATGCCCAGGTTGGTTACACCAATCCGGCCATTTGCGGTGCCGACGTTTGCCACCTCAACCTCCACAAAACCTTTGCGATACCTCATGGTGGCGGCGGACCCGGTGTAGGCCCTATTGGTGTTGCCGAACACTTGCTGCCATTCCTGCCTTCACACCCTATGCTGAAAACCGGTGGTGAGCAGGGCATCGAGGCAGTAGCTGGCGCACCCTTCGGAAGTGCTTTTATCCTAACCATAACCTACGGTTACATCAAACTGCTTGGAGGCAAAGGCCTGAAAGAAGCCACCAAAATTGCCATTCTCAGCACCAACTACATCAAAGCATCCCTCGAGGAGCATTACAAAGTGCTTTATACCGGGAAAAACGGATGGTCGGCCCATGAAATGATCCTGGATTGTAACCCGTTTAAACGAAATGTCTCCGTTGATGCCATTGACATCGCCAAACGCCTGATGGATTATGGATTCCATGCACCAACGGTTGCTTTTCCGGTAGCGGGTACGCTTATGGTGGAGCCAACGGAAAGTGAACCACTTGCTGAGCTCGACAGGTTTATTGACGCCATGATTGCCATCCGGGAAGAAATCCGTGAGATCGAAGAAGGCAAGGCTGACAAAGATAACAATGTGATCAAAAACGCGCCGCATACAGCCGCCATGGCAGCCGGTGACAACTGGTCGATGCCATATAGCCGTGGAAAAGCTGTTTTCCCGCGTCCATGGTCAGTTGAAATCAAGTATTTCCCGCCGGTAACCCGTATCGACGACGCTTACGGTGATCGCAACCTGGTTTGCACCTGCGACCCCATCGAAAGCTATGCACAGGAGTAGGAAATAAGCCTGCGAAAGTTAGAGTTTAAAGAGGACTAAGATTCTTTTTCGCAATTTTCTTTGTGTCCCTTCGTGTCTTTGTGGTGAATTTTTTTCACCACAAAGGGCACAATGGACACAAAGCTTTTTCCTGTTTTCCGGATAGGACACCCATTTATAAACAAA
>SKTQ01000255.1 GCA_007122505.1 Bacteroidales bacterium
TAGTAAGCATTACAGGGTATGTCCAAAAGTCCCGTTAGGGAAGTAATACAATTTTACCGGACAGTAGTATAACAAATAGAAAACAGCGGGGAGTTAGCAGGTAACACAAGTCACTGTTAAAGATTATCTTTAACGTGTCACCACCCGGTCGAGTTCATGGGCAAAAGCCCGTCTTTTTTCAAGGAGGTCGCGCTGGTCTTTCATGAGTTCAAGCAACATTTCATCGTTTTCGGAGGTTTGCAGGCTCGCATCGCGGATCTTTTGTTGAATTTCTGCAAGCATCTTTTCCAGTTTTTGCAGCTTGAACGCATATACAGCATATAGCACGCGCACTTTTAATTCCTCTTCTTCTTCCTTAACATAAATTTTGTGGCGATGTTCCCAGTTTTTGCTCAGTGTATGTTGACTGGTGAGCAAATCAATGGCCAGCTTCCGGACTTCATCGTTTTGATGTTCAGTAAAGATGGAATGGGTGGGTAGTTTCTTTTGCTCCCAGCAGACTGCATATTCATTGAATATGGCCTGGCAGGCCGGGTTATCCGGCAACAGACCGTCGGAACGGATATCCTGAAGAATAAACTCTGCCACAGTTACAGCGACTTCTTCCATCCGCTTGTCCTCATTTTCCACTTCAAAAATGATCTCTTTCCCGCCATGGTTTAACAGCAGGCGTATGATCTCCTGTTCAGGCCGATGGTTGGCTTCCTCAGGCTCTTGTTTTTGCGGAGCTGCACGGCGATCGTCGGGCTCAGGACCCATGTCTTCACCGCCGGGGGTTTCCTGCCGGTGTTTGTTTTTGAGTTTTTCTCTCCTGATCCTGTTCACCTCCGACACCATGAGTTGTTCCTCTACTCCCATCATGGTGCTGCATTTTTGCACGTAAATGGAACGGGCAATGGGTTCCGGAATGAGGGCAATGGTTTTGGCAATTTCTTTGATCAGCTGAGCCTTACGGATGGGGTCATCCTTCGTTTCTTCAAGAAGCAGCGATGTTTTGAAAGAGACAAAGTCGGCCGCTTGTTCTTCTACAAAAGATCTGACTTCGGCTGGCCGTTTTTCCCTGGCAAAGGAGTCCGGATCCTCCCCGTCGGGGAACAACACCACCCGCACATTCAGTCCTTCTTCCAGAATCAGGTCCAGCCCCCTGAAGGCAGCTTTGATACCGGCGGGGTCACCATCAAAAAGAAGTGTTACATTGGAAGTATACCGACGGATCAGCTTGATCTGATCAGTGGTTAGCGCCGTACCCGACGTGGCAATCACATTGGTGATACCGGCCTGGTGCAATGCGATCACATCCGTATAGCCTTCCACAAGGTAACAGTTGTCGAGCGCAACCATCTGACTTTTGGCAAAGTAGATGCCATAGAGCACTTTGCTTTTCTGGTAGATTTCGCTTTCGGCCGAGTTGATGTACTTGGGACGATTTTTTTCATTGGTCAGGATTCGGCCACCGAAGCCCAACACCCTGCCTGACAAATTGTGAATAGGGAAAATGATGCGATCTCTGAAGGTGTCATAAAGCATTTGATCTTTCGACTTGCTCAGGCTGGCCATTTGCAGGTATTCTTTTTTGTACCCGTTTTTCAGCGCGGTTTGGGTAAAGTCATCCCAGGCACCGGGACAATAACCGAGTCCGAATCTGCGGATCACTTCAGTGGTGAAGCCCCGTTCCTTTAAATATGTCAGCGCAATGGACCTGCCTTCCTCACTCTCATGAAGCCGTTCCTCAAAATACTTTTGCGCAAAAGCGGAAACATTGAACAAGCTCTCCTTCAAATCCATGGCCTGCTGTTGCTCAGGCGAAGGCCTTTCTTCCTCTATCTCAATATTGTATTTTTGGGCAAGATAACGAAGGGCTTCAGGATAGGTGTAGTGCTCATGCTCCATCAGAAAGTTCACTGCATTACCCCCTTTGCCGCAGCCAAAGCATTTGAATATCCCCTTAGGTGCCGACACACTGAAAGAGGGTGTTTTCTCATTGTGAAACGGACACAAGCCTACCAGGTTCACGCCCCGGCGTTTCAGGCTGACAAACTCACCCACCACCTCCTCAATGCGAACGGCGTCCATGATCTTTTCGATGGTGTCGGGCGTAATCATATTATATGCTTTTGCTTTACGAAGTTACCGATTTTTTTGTTTGGATGGTTGGGGTCCGTGCAGTGTTCATTTATTGACTTACAGGATATTTTCCGGAACCGGGTGGAGTGATCCCATCAGAAAATCTTTACTTCCGCTTCATCCAGGTACAACACAATCTTTTGAATGTTCGCATGTCCCATTTTTTGCAAAACCCCCGCATAGGCATTCATCTGGTCTTCGTGCTTTGCGTAGGCCTTTCCGGTTTTGTAATCGATGATTGCACACTGATCCTCGAGAAAGACAACCCTGTCGGGCCGATAAAATGCGCCATTTTCATCAAAAAGCCCTGCTTCACTTTTTGACCTCACTCCTTTGGCAAAATATGGCGCCACGGATGGGTGTTCCATCATTATTCTGATCTTTTCTGCCCAGAGGGTTTTTCGCTCAGGGTCAATGTCTCCTTTGTTATGCAACTGCTCCAGAACAGGTTCTATATCTTCGGGTGAATGGATGTTTTCCATGGCACGGTGCAGGAGATTTCCCCGCTCCAGCGGATCGGGCTGCCCCAACAACATACTGTGCTCTCTCTGGTGGGACCTCATTCTAACAGCTTTACTCCAGGGGTTAGACAACAACTGCCGGATATGTGGTTCAGCAACTCCGGGCGCTGTAGCCTTTTTCACCGGTGGCACATCCCGCCCGAAAGTGTAGCTGTCACTATCTTCCTTCCACAATTGTTCCTCCTGCAGAAAACCATGCAGCAACCCATTTACGCTCAGTGGTTTATATTTGCTTTGTTCTTTTTTTGAAATGACAAAAAGTTTCTCTGACGCACGTGTGAAAGCCACATAGGTGGCGTTAAGCATATCCAGAAACGTCTTCTCCATCTCCTCCTCCAGGTCTGCCTGGAATGGTGTTCCTTCCAGACTGGATTTTGTCATTTCAAACCATTGGGCCGGAATATCACGGATACCGCTTCTGGCACTGTCTGTCCAGAAACCTTTCCTGGTAAGCCTGTCGGGCTTTTGGCTGGCAAAAGGGTGGATAACAACGGGAAACTGCAGGCCTTTAGATTTGTGGACAGTCATCACCTGCACGGCTTCCACGCCTTTTGGCACTACGATGGAATATTTATGGCTGTTTTCTTCCCACCATGAAATAAAATCGCCATAAGACGGAGTGTTTCTTTCCGAAAAATCGTAAACAGCATCCATAAAAAAGGCAACGAAAGGATTAGGCGGGCTTTGATGGGCAAAAAACATCCTCACAATGGCCTCACAACCGTCGTAAAGATTCAGGTGCGCAAAATCCCGGAAAACAAAGGAAATGCCGTTTCGTTGCAGAACACGTTCCAGCCCGTCGTAAAGGGTTTTTTCGGAGCTTTTGCTTCTCCGGTACAATCCGCTCTCTTTCAGGCTGTCGTGCAGACATATCTGTTCACCAACACGCCCGGTTTTCACCAGGTAGGACAATATCTCCACCGCTGCGATGGTTTCATTGGGATTGGCCAGGAGTCTTAGTATAGCCACCATAAAGTTCACATCATCGGATTGTTCAAGCAGCAACGACTCCTTTGAAATAACCGGGATGTTTCGCCCAAGCAGTTCACGGGCCACCATGCTTGCCTCATTGTGAAAACGGCACAACACGGTAATATCGCTGAGGAGGTGTCCTGTTTCGCCGCAATGTTGAATGAGCGCCACCACTTCATTCAACGTATTTTCCGCTGTTTCCTGCTGACCGTTTCCCCCGGCAAAGCGGATTTCCACATAGCCCTCCCCTTTTCCCGGTGAAATTTTTTGTTCTATCTCATCATAAATTTTTTGCACATCTTTACCAAGAAAATTTCTGGCATATGCAAAAAAACGGTTGTTAAAGTCCACCACGGCCTTTGTGGAACGCCAGTTGGTACCCAGGGGTTTACCCTCAAAGTTGTTTGCAAGGGTCACTTCCCATTCCGGGCGTGACAGGGCCTGAATACCCTTTGTTAGCTTTGGCAAGGCGGCGAACTGTTCCACATCGCCGTTTCGAAACCGGTAAATGGCTTGTTTGCCATCTCCAACCACCAAACTCATATAACCCTCCGACAGTCCGTTCTCTACCAGCGGAAGCAGGTTTTGCCACTGCAACAGGGAGGTGTCCTGGAACTCATCGATCATATAATGTTTATAGCGCTCACCCAGTCGTTCATAAATAAACGGAACAGGCTGACGGCTTACTATATCGGCAATTTTTTTATTGAAATCAGATATGTGCAGGATCACATTTTCCTGTTTGATCTGTTCCAGCATTTTTTCTACCTCACTGAGCAGTGCCAGTGGGAAAATGGTCTTTAGCAGCGCCAATTCCAAAAGGTACGAAGACAGCTTTTTCCCTGCCAGTTTTTGAATGTTTTCATAATGGCGGGTAAGATCATGCCTGATCTCCATAATGAGGCCCTTGTCGGTGGTGCTGCATTTGGCAGAAAGCCATTTGTCTTCCGAAATTGTGGCCTGCACGTAGCTGCCTGGCAGGATCTTTTCGCGAATGTTGCCCTCAGCAAGATGGCTGAAATATGCTACGATGCCCTGGCGGCCGCGGTAAAATGCAGAAACCGGGATGTTTTTCTCCCTGATCAGCGTCAAGGCCTCAACGGCTTCCCGTCTAACCTCCTGTTCAAATTTTCGTGACGACTGACGCAGGCGCTTTGCAAATGCTTTAAAGTCCTGTATTGGCGTATCCTTTATTTGTTGAATATACAGGATGCTTTCTTCATCGGTAAGGGTTTTTGCCATGCCGGCAATTTTTTGCTCTATGCGGACATCCCGTTCATCGTCGGCCTGGTTCATCATGTATGTAACGAGAAGATCCGTTATATCCCGCTGGCTTCCTGCCAGGTTTATCAGCAGGTCAACAGCCTGTTTCAGCAACATGTCGGTGTCCAGCTCCACGTCGAACTGAAAAGGGATGCGCAGGTCGAAGGCGAAAGTCCGGATCACCCGGTGAACAAAACTGTCGATGGTACTTACAGAAAAGTCGGTGTATTGATGAAGGATCTGTTTAAGGGCCTTTCCGGCGTTTTGTATCAGTGTTTCTTTTTCAGGGATATGGACTTTTTTTTCTTTTTCCCATTCGGAAATAATTTCTGAAAGCAGTTTTTCGCCCTTTTTGTTGCCCCGGCTGTTTTGCAGTGCGGCTATTTCGCCAATGGCTTTAATGATCCGCTCCTTCATTTCGGCAGCAGCAGCATTGGTAAACGTAATGGCAAGAATCTGTTTTACTTTGCCGGGATCCGGCAATACAAGCTTCAGGTATTCTTTTACCAGGGTATATGTTTTACCGCTGCCTGCCGAGGATTTATAGACGTGAAAGTTTTTGGCCATGATACATACAATGCAGGTGTAAAGATACGTTTTTTGCATATAGGCAGATGATTGCTTTCGCCTGCATTATGCTAAAGCATCTCTGCGATTATACATTATTTTTGCTAAAGATTTCGGGTAAATACAAATTTGGTGTTTTGATGGTCGATTTTTCGATTGCCGATTCTCAATTTCCGGACAAATATTTTGCCTGGTTGTGATATTTTTCCTCGCAAAGGCCGCAAAATTATACACACAAAAACCGCAAAGATGCGTCATTGGTTCTATAAAAAACAAAGTGTATGACAAAGGACATAAAAGTTAAAAAGCACTCGGGGGAGAAAGAAACGTTTGATCCCGGTAAGCTTCGTGCTTCATTGCGTCGGGCAGGTGCTTCAGAAAGCATGGCCAGCAAGGTGGAAGAGGCGATTAGGCCGCGGCTGGAGGATGGCATCACTACCGGCACCCTGTACAGAAAAGCCTTTCAGCAATTAAGAAAGTTGCAAAGACCTTCGGCGGCGAGGTATAGTTTGAAGAAAGCCATCATGGAGCTCGGTCCATCAGGGTATCCTTTCGAGCATTTTATCGGTGCACTGCTCAACAGGATGGGCTATGAGGTGGAAGTTGGGAAAATGGTACAGGGTCAATGCATTCAGCATGAGGTTGATGTGGTGGCACACAATGATCATCAGCAGTTTGTGGTCGAATGCAAGTATTACAACAGCCAGGGTAAATACTGTAATGTAAGGGTTCCTTTGTACATACGGTCTCGCTTCCAGGATATTGAACAAAGATGGAAATCCACTCCCGGTCTCGAAAAACGAAGCTTCCACGGCTGGGTGTTCACCAATACCCGTTTTACCACCGATGCCATGGACTACGGGCGTTGTGTAGGACTGCGCATGGTAAGCTGGGATTATCCCAAAAACGAAGGCTTAAAGGAAATGATTGAACAAACAGGCCTTTTTCCGGTAACGGTACTTACCCATCTCAACAAAAAACAAAAAGAGCAATTGCTGGAACAGGGCGTGGTGCTTTGCAGGGACTTGCTGGAAAAACCCGGCTTTCTGGACCAGATGGATTTAGGAAAGTCCAAAAAGAATAAAGTTTTGGAAGAGATACGTGATCTGATTGATGAAGATTGATGCTCCGGCCATGGTTTTTCCAAAAAGAAATCACCGTTTTTGTACTTTTGAAGTTGGGTTTGGAGCCCTGCTGATGTGCCGTGTTCAAAAATAATTATCAACTTTAGCACCAATGACAGGGTTTTTTGATGCGCTGGGTGATGATTGTGGGAGCTGGGTGATGAGAGCTGGGAGCTGAGTGATGAGTGATGAGAGCTGGGAGCTGGGAGCTGAGTGATGAGTGATGAGAGCTGGGAGGATGGGACTTATGAGACTTAAGGGACTTAAGGGACTTAA
>SKTQ01000049.1 GCA_007122505.1 Bacteroidales bacterium
AACACCGGCTTTTCATATTTTATCCGCCCTGGAATGCCTTTACCGGCAATGAGGATTCCGTCAGACGGAAGCCTGTTGGCAAACAATGAAAATGACTCCAGGAGTGCTTCCTCATTTTTGTAAATATCCATATGATCACTGTCGATGGCACTGATCAATGCCATTGTTGGCGACAGTTGTAAAAACGAACGGTCAAACTCATCTGCTTCGGCAATCATCCACTGCGGGAGTGCTTCTCCAAGGAAATTGGTGTTATAGTTAGTGGCAATCCCTCCCAGGAAGGAGAGACAAGGCACGGATGCGGTTTTGAAAATGTGGGTTATCATGGCAGCAATGGTGGTCTTACCATGTGTTCCTGCAATGGCTATGGTTGGTATGCCTGTTGATATGATGCCCAAAACTTCCGCTCTTTTTCTGATAGGAATGTGATTATTGAGAAAGTATTGGTGCAAAGTGGTTGTGAGTGGCACAGCGGGTGTGCGTATCACGAGCTCCGGCATCATCCGGATGGTTGACGGATCATCAGCATAGGTGACTTCGATTCCTTCCTTCTCGAGCGCAGCAGTCAACGGGCCTGGTGTTTTGTCATATCCGCAAACATTTACACCCCGTTGATGAAAATATCTGGCAAGGGCACTCATGCCAATACCTCCAATCCCGAGGAAATAAATATTTGTTATTTGGTCTAATGGTTTCAATTCCGTTGCTCCTGTTTGCTGGTTGGTTGTTGTGTTACCGGTTTTATTTGGTTTTCGTTTGATTGTGTTCTGTGTCAGTTTATTGTTTTTTTTGCTGGAATCATTGAAAGTGCTACTCCTGCAATCATGTCGGCGGCATTGCGATACGACATTCCGGCCATTTTTTCTTTCAGGCGATGTTTCTTTTCATCATCAAAAATGAGATTAAGCACTTCTTCTCCCAATTTTTCGCGGGCTTCACTGTCTTTAATATGGATTGCGGCATGATGGTTTACCAGTGCCATGGCATTTTTGGTTTGATGATCTTCTGCTACATTGGGCGAAGGGATCAATATGGCAGGTTTGCGAACAAGGCATATTTCAGATACAGCGATGGCGCCAGCACGACTGACCACCACATCGGATGCAGCATATGCATAGTCCATCCTGTTGATAAAGGTTGCCACGTATATTTTTGCGTCCTGCAGGCTTTTCGTGGCTTCCATGGCCTGGTCGATAAAGTGAATGCCTGTTTGCCAGATAAGCTGAATGCCTTCGTTTGCAAACAATTGGAGATGCAACAGTACGCTTTCGTTGATGCTTCGGGCTCCAAGACTGCCGCCGGTCACGAATAAAACCGGTTTTTTGGCAGAAAGGCCAAAATAGGTCAAAGCCTCTGCTTTTTTTCCCTCAATATTTGCAATATCTTGTCTCACGGGGTTTCCTGTCAGATAGATTTTATCCTTTTTGAAATATGTATCCAGTCCCTCATAGGCGACGCAGATTTTTTGTGCTTTTTTCCCGAGTATCCTGTTGGTTAAGCCGGGGTAGGAGTTCTGTTCCTGCAGCAATATGGGTATTTTTTGTCCTGCAGCTGCCCAAAGCACCGGTCCGCTTGCATAGCCTCCAACTCCGATAACAATGTCGGGTTTATATCTTTTGATGATTCTTTTGGCTGCCAGGATACTTTTCAACAGTTTCCACGGCACCAGTATATTTTTCCATGTAAGCCGGCGCTGGATGCCTGTAATATCCAACCCGATAATACGAAAACCGGCTTCTGGCACCTTTCTCATCTCCATGCGACTTTTGGCACCCACAAAAAGTATCTGGATGTTGAACAACTTTTTCTTCAGGGCCAAAGCAATGGCTATGGCAGGGAATACGTGCCCTCCCGTTCCGCCACCGGCAATAATTGCTCTCAGTGGTTCAGCCTGTTGTGATTGCTTCTGCATGGTTAAGCTCTTCGTTTTCTATTTGTTCCACTTTACGGCTCACGCTTAAAATAATGCCAATGGACAAGCTCGTAAACCATAAGGATGTTCCGCCCATACTGATCAGTGGCAGCGGCTGACCCGTAACAGGCAGCAGGTTTACGGCAACCGCCATATTGATCAGTGCCTGGAATACCAGGCTGAAACTTAGCCCCACTGCCAGCAGGGCTCCGAATGTGCCTGGACTTTTATGGGCAATTCTAATTCCCCGATACAACAATATCAGATAAAACAGCAGGACCAGGAACCCGCCTGCCAGCCCGTATTCCTCAATAATAATGGCATAGATAAAATCTGAATATGCCTGGGGTAAAAAGATCCGCTGGCTGGAATTGCCGGGCAGTTTCCCCACAATTCCACCGCTGGCTATGGCTATTTTTGCCTGGTCGGCCTGGTATGTATCTCCTGCTTCTTTGTTAACAAATGAATGGATACGGTTTTGCCACGTATGTGCCCGGCCACTGTCGGGCATGGCCAGCAAAACAGCCACAAAAACGGCCACTCCCACAATGGTTATGCCTGTAATTCCCATAATATATTTGAATGGGATGCGACCGATAAACATCAGGATCATGGATGTAATAAACAAAATGGCCGCTGTTGAGAAGTTGGCCGGTAAAATGAGGGCACAAACCAGAATCACAGGTATGGCTAAAGGAAGAAATGATGCGTGAAGGTCACTGATTACCGCTTGCTTGCGGGTCAACCCCCTTGCCAGGTATATGATAAGGGCCAATTTGGCAATGTCTGAGCTTTGAAAACTAAGGTTGATAAAAGGAACCGTGACCCAGCGCTGCGCTTCGTGAATGGCGGTTCCCTTGAAAAGAGTAAAGATCAGCAGCGGAATGGCTACAATAAGCGCCAGTTGTGAAAAACGGGAGTAATAAGAATATCTCACATTGTGCGCCAGATACATCAGTCCAAATCCAAAAACAATGATGATAAAATGCTTCACCACGTAGTATTCGGTATTTCCTGCCCTGAAACGGTAAGCCAATGTACCTGTTGAACTGTAAACCGCAAGGATGGAGATAATATACAGAAATATTACCACCAGCCAGATCGTTCGGTCTCCCTTGAATTTTTTCAGCAGGTTATGCATGGGTTTCAGTTTATGTTCTTTTTTCATTCATTATTATGATGAAAGAAGCAACCATTATTATGGCTGCCTACAATGCATATACAGCGCGTTTAAACACAGCCCCTCTTTGTTCATAGTTTTCATAAAAGTCAAAGCTGGCGCATGCCGGTGAAAGCAAAACGATATCGCCGGGTTCGCCGAGTTCATATCCTATTTTAACGGCTTCTTCCATATCCGGTAATTCGGTTATTGGTATGCCAATGTGCTGAAAAGACCTCATCATATTGGTGTTGTCAGCTCCGATGCAGATGATTGCTTTAATCTTTTGCTTTACCAGCCTTGAAAGCATGGTGTAGTCGTTACCCGGGTCTTTTCCCCCGCAGATCCAGATAATAGGATAATGCATGGTTTCAAGGGCAAACCAGCTTGCATTGACATTGGTTGCCCTGCTGTCGTTGATAAACCGGATGCCCCTTATGGTAGCTACTTCTTCCAGGCGGTGTTCCAGGTTTGGGAAGCCGCCCAGGCTTTCTTTGATCATTTGCTTCCTGATACCAGGGTAATGATTGGCAATGGTTTCTACCATGCCATTGCTTTGCCCGGGTTTCTTTAATAAAGCCTTTTCGAGGGTGCGCATATATGTTTTTTTAACTAACTATCTCAATTTTAATGTGATCACAGAAAAAACAGCCAGGATAATCCCAACAATAAAGAACCTTTGCACGATCTTGGCTTCGTGCATGTTTTTCAACTGAAAATGGTGATGCAGGGGCGCCATCAGGAATATCCGCCGCCCTGCTCCAAAACGTTTTTTGGTGATTTTGAACCAGGTCACCTGAATGATAACTGAGAGGCTTTCCACGAAAAAAATGCCGCACAAAATCGGGATCAGCAATTCTTTTCGGATCACGATGGCAAAAACGGCAATGATGCCTCCCAGGGAAAGGCTGCCGGTATCGCCCATGAATACTTGTGCAGGATAGGTGTTGTACCATAGAAATCCAATGCAGGCCCCAACAAATGCGGCTATAAACACCACCAACTCACCTGTGTTGGGTATAAACATGATGTTCAAATAATTGGCAAATACAACGTTCCCTGATACATAAGCAAGAACACCCAGGGTAACCCCAATGATAGCTGAAGTGCCGGTGGCAAGCCCGTCGAGACCATCGGTGATATTTGCGCCGTTTGATACGGCCGCAATAATCAATATCACAATGGGGATAAAAATCAGGAACGCCCATTTTTCATATCCCTCACCCAGGAAAGACAGCAATACGGCATAGTCAAATTCATTGTCCTTGAAAAAGGGAATGGTCGTTTTGGTGGATTTTACCGACTCCATGGGGAAAGGCGAATCCACTCTTGGCGGAGCGTCCAGTTCAAGTATTTCGGTTGTGCTGATGAATTCCAGGGGGATCTCCGCTTTTTCCCTGATTACAACCCCTTCATGAAAAAACATTGTGGCCCCAACAAGGATGCCAAGTACAATCTGTCCCAGAATTTTGAATTTGCCGTGCAATCCCTGTTTGTCTTTCCTGAAAACCTTGATGTAATCATCAATAAAGCCTATGAATCCAAGCCACAAGGTGGCAATGATCATCAAAATAATGTAAACATTGTTGAGTTTTGCAAACAGCAGTGTTGGAACAATGATGGCGGCGATCATCATCAACCCTCCCATGGTTGGGGTACCTTTTTTGTCGCTTTGTCCCTGCAGACCAAGATCCCTAATGGTTTCTCCCACTTGCTTTTTTTTCAGCAATGCAATGATTTTGCCGCCCGAAATCATGGTTATGAACAATGACAGAATCAAAGCCATGCCCGCACGGAAGGAAATGTACTGGAATACGCCCGTTCCGGGAATGTCATAATTCTGGTCTAAAAACTCAAACAAGGTATACAGCATTGTTATCTGTTTAATAAATGATGTAAAATTTGTTTGTCGTCAAAAGGGTGTTTTACCCCTTTAATTTCCTGGAACTTTTCATGACCCTTACCTGCTACCAATATGATATCACTATTTGTGGCCATCACACATGCCACGTTTATGGCTTCTTTCCGATTGGTTACCACAAGGTATTTTGATTTTAGGGCCGGATCAAGGTCAAGTCCTTTTTTCATGTCGTTGATGATCTTTTGCGGATTTTCTGACCGGGGATTGTCACTGGTAAAAATCACTTTGTCGCTCAGTGATGCTGCGATGGCTGCCATAGGACCTCTTTTGGTTTTGTCCCTGTCGCCGCCGCATCCAAGCACGGTGATCAGCTTTTCATTGCCTGTTCTGATTTCATTGATTGTTTCCAGGATGTTTTTTAATGCATCGGGCGTGTGCGCGTAATCCACAATACCCTTGATGCCATCGTTTCCGTTTATAAGTTCAAACCTGCCCTCGGGAGCTTTACTGGCAGAAATGGCAGTGAGCAGGTTTTCTTTATTTTTACCCCGGATACAACCGGTTGCATAAACTGTAAGAACATTGTAAGCATTAAATTTACCAACCAGGTTACACCAAACATCCCGGTCGTCGATTTGTAAATGTAAGCCTGAGAAGCTGTTCTCCAGAACCCTTCCTTTATAGTCGGCCATGGCTTGCAAGCTGTAAGTTTTGCGGTCGGCTTTGGTGTTCTGCACCATTATGAGCCCATTCTTGTCGTCAAGGTTGGTTAAGGCAAATGCATCCTCTTCGAGATCGTTGAACAGCATCTGCTTGCTGTTCAGATATTCTTTTGTTGATTTATGATAATCGAGGTGATCGTGGGAAAAATTGGTGAATATAGCGCCTGTAAAAGTGATACCGTTTACCCTTGACTGGGCAAGTGCATGCGAACTTACCTCCATAAACACATACTCGCATTTTTCCTCCACCATCTGATGCAACAGATTGTTGATGGTTATTGCATCGGGCGTTGTCAGTGAGCTTGCGGTTTCCCTCTCATGCACAACATTGCTGATGGTAGAAATGAGACCGCACCGGTGCCCCAGCCGTTTAAACACCTCATAAAGCATTCTTGTTACGGTTGTTTTTCCATTGGTTCCTGTTACACCGATGAGTTTGAGTTTTCGTGATGGATGGTCATAAAAATTGGCCGCTGCTATTCCCAATGCTTTTGCTGTTTCGCTTACAACTATATAGCTGACATTTTCACGCACTTTATCCGGAATGCGTTCGCACAGGATGGCACTTGCACCTTTGTTAATGGCCTCTTCAATGTAATCATGTCCGTCGACCGTCAAGCCTTTCACAGCAACAAACAGGCATCCTTTTGATGCAGACCGTGAATCTGATACCACATCATAAATATCTTTCTCCATGCTTCCGGATGTTTTGGTAATTCCGGTTTTATAGACAATATCCGTTAATAAGCCTGGTGTTTTTTTCATGTGTTTATAATTTCTTTTATATATGCAGTCTGGCTCTTTGTGCTGGTGTTTAAGCTGCCCCTTCAAGGTGCAGTTGGGGTTTTGCCCACATTTACCCAGGGCGTTGCCACCGGGCTGAATTAATTTGCCCTTCAGAGCGTTCCCTTTACCGCCGCGAATCCTCCTAGCTTCTCAGTTGTCAAACCCCATCTCTCAGTCTCTAAAGTCTCTAAAGTCCCTTAAGTCCCTTAAGTCTCTTAAGTCTCAGCTCCCAGCTCTCAGTTCCCAGCTCCCAGCTCCCAGCTCCCATAACCATCCTTTTGTGTGTCAAATAATCCTGTAATGGGCGTTTCATCTATATATCTGTGTCT
>SKTQ01000303.1 GCA_007122505.1 Bacteroidales bacterium
GAAAACTGATTCAATCATTCGTGAACACGTCATCTGTACCAACTGACAGTATGAACCGTGGAGTCTATTTTATGAGAATACAATCTGACAATGGTTATGTTCAGGTAAGCAGGCTCATCGTGAAATAAGTTTTGGTGGTTATCTCAGAAAGCCGCCGGGTCATTGGCGGCTTTCTATTCATTTTTGCACCGGATTATACATTTTTTTATTACATTTATCTAAATTTCGAAAAGATGTCTTCAGAAATCATCATCATCATCGTTGGTGCTGTACTCATTCTTGTTGCGATTGTTGACAGCATTAAAATCAGAGGATCTTCCCTGGATTTAATGAATATGAAATTAAAAATCCCGTTGGCCTTATTGGGTATTTTATTAATCTTTTATGGTGCATACGCTTACGGCGTTGCAAACTATCCGGGCCAAATTGAAAGACCTGCAGTGGCTGACAAAAGGCAAGTAGAGTTTCCGGTACAAAGCGTTCAGATTATATCTCCGGTTGAAAATGATTCTGTAAAATGCAGGATTTTATCAATGGGTGTTTATCCGGATTCACATGAGAAAGATATTTGGGTACTGTTAAAACCCACTGATAACTTATATTACCCTCAATCTGACCATACCAATACTTCGCATAAAAGAAACGGAGAATGGCAGGTTATCACCCGGTTTGGAGGTGATAAGGGAGAAAAATACGATGTTATTGTGTTTGAAGCTGACTTGTATGCCTCTGAGTTTTTTAGTGCTACCATTCAAAAATGGAATGAAATGCGGTCATTTCCCGGCCTGGAGGCAGATGAAATTCCGGCTGGAGCCCATGAAGTTGATAGGATAAGCGTTTATTTGCAAGAAAACTGCAGGGGCGTATATTAATTGATTGGGGTAAGATCATTACAAATCACAAAAGAATATGAGGTAAATTTGAACATACCTTGTAAACTGACGGTTTTTTTTGTTACATTGCAGGGTATTTCAATGCTCATTTCAATTTATTTAATTGAAGAAGATCGCATCATATCTATTTGTGTTTATTTTCGGATTTATTCCGGTTTATGCTCAAATTTTCCCGGAAAAGGGTGTGCCTCCGCTAGAAAGGTTTACGCCCTTGGATTATCATAACGCAGGTAAGGTCTGGGACATTCATTCAGCCCCCAATGGCATTGTATATATGGCAGCCGACAGAGGCTTGCTGGAATATGACGGAGCATCCTGGAAACATTTCCAGGGAAGCAGGGGTTTTACCAGATCGGTTCTTGTTGTTAACGATTCGCTGATATACACCGGGTCTGATCTGGACTTCGGTGTTTGGGAAAGGAATAAATATCAGGGTTTTGAATATACTTCTTTGTATCCATTCCAGGAAGACCTGCAGGATATCAATGAAGAGTTTTGGCAAATATATCACTTTCGAAATGATATCCTTTTCATTTCTTCCCAAAGTATATACATATACAGAAACCAACAACTGGTTAAAATAGCGGCCCCATCGCAGTTTAAAGGTAATTTTCTCGTAGATGACAGTTTGTATTTTCTGGACAAAAACAACGGACTGTTTCTTTTCGATGGTTTTTCTCTAAGAAAGATACTTGATTTCCCGGAAGCCGTCAATACAGATATTGCAGGGGCTTATCAAAAGGATAATGATTTAGTAATCGTTACCCGCGATGCAGGTCTCTATATTTTTTCGGCAGACAGGCTGATGCCAATGAACAATGAATTATCGGTAAAACTGAAGGGGGCCAAAGTATTCAGCTTTGAACAGGTAGGCAGCAATCATGTTGCTTTTGGAACAGTCTTAAAAGGACTTTACATTGCCGACCTTGCAGGTAATGTCATACATCATGTGAACCGGCACAAGGGATTGCCCAGCAACACCATATTGTCTTTACACTACTGTTCTCTGGGAAAATTATGGCTGGGTATGGATTTTGGGGTTTCTTCTCTGGACCTGAACAACAATATCACCACCTTTTATGATTACAGGGGAGACTTTGGTACGGGTTACACTGCCATACTGAAAGATGGTATTTTTTATCTGGGCACCAACCAGGGTCTTTACAGTTCAAAATGGGATGACCTGAATAACAATCTGGAGTATTACAGATTTGAACTCATACCAGAAACTGAAGGACAAGTATGGACTTTGGAAAAAATTGATGGACAGCTTTTTATGGGTCATGACAGAGGCCTGTTTATCATTAACAGAAACGCTGTAGAACAACTCAACAATCAAGAAGGCGTGTGGACAATCATTCCATTCAGAGACTATCTACTGACCGGTAATTACAACGGTATTTCCATTTTTCAAAAATCCGGAAATACCTGGCTTTTTGAAAAAAAAATGGACCTCATTTTTGGTTCCTGCAATCAATTGATCGCTGAGAATGATAGTGTATTATGGGTCAATATTCCAAATTTTGGAATCATCAGGGCGGTTCTGGATGATGAACTATACCCTGTTGAGAGATTGATATTTCCAATGGAGGTTTTTGACGGTCATGATGTGTTTGTTATGAAAAACGAGCAGGGAATTCATGTCCTGACCGATCATCATCAATATGCATATAATAACAGTGAAAGAGAGTTTATTAAAACCGAACGGGTAAAGGCTCTCCCGCAGATAGATGATCTTCTGGCCGGAGTCTTTCAGCCAATAGCATTGCATCCTGATTATGAATTTTTTCCTATTTACAGTGGGTTCACTTTACGGTATATAAAACCCGGTGCGGAACCCATTATGGAAAACCCCACTCTGTTACTGCGGAGAATGGAAGCATTCAACAATCACGACAGGGTGAAGTTCTATCCCGGAGCCAAAATGCCATATCATATAAATAATGTTCATTTAGAGGTGATTGTTCCCAACAGGAAAGGTGTTTTGTATCAATACAAATTGATTCAATCAGGTGTTTGGAGTGATTGGCAGCCGGATAACACTTTCGAACTGTTGGGCTTGAAATATGGGGATTATAATCTAACTGTAAGGGCAAGCATAAAAGATCAGATGTCAGATGATTTGCAAATTGCATTCAGGGTGGCTGTGCCTTGGTATTTTTCGCGGTACGCTTATGCCGTATACTTCCTTTTGTTAGGTATGACAATATATTTCTTGTACAGATGGCAAACCATAACCCTGAAGAAGCAAAGAAAAATGATGTTGATCAAAGAGCAAAATTCATTAAGGCAGCAAACGGAAAAGCATAAACAGGAAATAATGCTCATTGAGCGAAAGCGTTTACAGACAGAATATGATCAACTGAAGCAACAGTTAAAGAGCAAAACCATTGAGCTGGCCAAAAAAGCAAGAGATAATGAAGAAAAAAACCGTCTGATCCTTTCCCTGAAAGAAAAATGTGAAAAGGCACAACGTAACCCCGTCTTATTCGAATCTAAATGGAGAGAGATGCAAAGAATCCTGGATTCATACTTAAAAATTGAAGACAAAACATTTGAAATCCAGATGGATGAGTTGCACCAGGAGTTTTTCAGGCAATTGAAGGACAAGTTTCCTGACTTGTCAAATAATGATCTTCGCTTGTGTGCCTACCTGAAAATTGGGTTAAACTCCAAAGAAATCGCTGAATTATTGAATATTCAACCATCCAGTTTCTATATCAGCCGTTCGCGTCTCAGAAAAAAACTCAACCTGAAACCTGAGGAAGATTTATACAGTTTCTTGAATGACCTGTGATTTGACTTTTTCGCAAAATCATTTACCAGTTCTTTCCGAAAAATCTTCCTCCATCAAAGCTTTACTGATTTAGTCTCATCGATACTCAGGCCTGTTTCCCTGGCGATATCTTCCGGTGAGAAACCCGCTTTCTTCATGACAAGAACCAGCCGTTCAACCAGATCGTTATTTTTGCGTTGAGCTTCATTTACTCTCTTTTCCGCGTCCATCCTTTGGGTTTCGATGTCCTCTTGTTGACCCAGCACTTCCTCAATTTGTTTTTCAGCCGCAGCTATCTGCCTGATTAGGGTTTTGTTTTGATGTAATAATTCATCCCGAGAATCCAGGATACCCCTAATTTCTTCTTCAAATGCCAGGTTACGACGCGATTGTTCATCAATCAGCGGCCCCTGAAGGTACATAGCCATCTCTTCAAACTCTTCGGGCACCTCCTGCAGGTCGAGAATGAACTCATGGCCGGTACACCATGCCTGGTTAAATAATGTCAGCAATTGTTCCAGACGACTGCGACGTCTTTCAGGCAACCGGCGCACCTGTATAATATAGGCTTCGTGGGTGAGATGATCAATGAAACTGCTTTTTACCTGCACTTTCTTTTTGCTTACCGCATCTACAACATCGCGATTGACCCGCACTGCCATGTATGGGATTTCAGGCATATTATAACCCAACATGTATATGGCTATGAGTGGATAAGAGCCATAATATTCCGGTGGGGGTTCAGTTACCACATCTACATCCTTAGTGGACATATAGCTGGCACCAATATAATTGCGAAACCTCTGAATATCGCCGGGGGTTTTTGATTTTTGTACTTCCACGAGCACTTGTTGCTGTGTGCCGTCAGCCTGCCGGATCACTGCTTTAAAGTCAAGCCTGAAATAACTGAGTTGTTTAGCGGGACTGGGCCACACACTTTCCTGCTGGCCAATTTGTAATTCCACGACCTCCTGATCGAGGATCACCGACAAGACCTTTCTGGCGTATTTCTCTTTTTCCATAAGGAATTTGAAAGCCAGGTCAAACAAGGGGTTAACGATCTTCATAATATTTTTCGGTTTAATATTTTGCGTGTCGCATATATTCCTGTTTTGCAAAATTATGATGACCGTAATAAAAAAACAAGTTTTCAAAGAACGTATTTGCCTAATGGTCAATTATTTGTGTTAAGCGGTATTGTTTCTACCAAATGATTCATGGTAAATATCCGAGGTGCTTTATTTCTATTTTTCAGAGTAACTGTTTGTTATGATTTCATCCATCCATTGGTGCAAGATTTCTACAATCTCATCATTAAAATGATTGTTGATATACTCCCAATTGTTTCTTATTTCAATGGCATGATCGCGGTCTTTTACCCATACAAACCCGTGATCGATGTTGGGCATACGGATATATCTTGCCTTACCGGGATTGTAATGATTAACGATATCGGCGATTAGCTCATGTTCATAGGGGTTGAATGCTACAATTTCGCCTTCACCCCAGATGGACAATACATACGCGGGAGTATTTGCCCAGGCGGTAAACATGCGCGTATCCTGCAGTTGCTGCCAGAAAGTATAGTGGCGGCCATTCAAATAGCCTCCATCTTCAAACCGCCAGTAACGCTCAAGGAATTCCGCCATTTCAGGATCTTGCATAAGCTCTGCAGGGGTCTCTTTCTTGATCAGAAAACGATAGTAAAAGTGAATGGATTGTTCGTGATTGGCTTCATTGACAAGATAGTCCTGCCCCAGGATAAGACGTTGCATCCGGGTTTGTTCAATAAGGTACTCAAACCACGGACGGGCTACCGTGCCGAACACAATGATTCCTTTTGGATCAAAATCAGGTTGCATGAGCGGAGCCTGCACGCCGCCCATTGAGTGTCCAAAAACGAAAACATTGTCGTGGTCAATGAAATCATAATTTTTAAGGATATTGAATGAAGCCTCAAACAGTTGCACCTCTGTAAACAAATCCATGTCACTGCATGGTGTATCGCTGCGCGAATCGCCAATGCCGGCTTTTTCGGTCTTGATTACCACAAAACCCCGCTCGCTGACACCTTCGAGCAATTTACGCACCGGGCTCAGGTCGCTCATGTTATCCATTGAGCCACAGGTATAACCCTGGATGAAGAATAGCGCCGGATATACACCCGGCTCTTCCGGCTTGTGGATAATGGTGCGGACATACCCGCCGTCAAAGGCAAACTGATCGTAAATCACCTCTGCATGCGGCGATGTTTCCCTTGGGAAACCGCTCATCACGCCTGACAAGAGGATGGATTCACCAAGACGAACAACTTCAAGAGCAAGTGGATCACCCTCAACATGTTTTTGAACAAATTCAATAAATCCGGAAACGCTGGCAGGACTGTAATCATTGGCATTGACTATGATATCGCCTGGCAGCACGCCGATGGCTTCAGCCGTACTGCCCTCCACAACGCGTTGAACATAAATGCCTGCGTTTGTCTGCACATTATAAAGATCAGCAATGGAATCGCATACTTCAATCAGCTGGGTGCCGATAAAGGCACGGCGGGGCAATTCAGCCATTGTGGTTGGAATGGCTGTTGCAATGATAATTGTAATGAGTAGTGTTTTTGCTTTCATTTTTAGAGAGGTTAGATGGTTCATGGTTCATGATGCAGATGTTTTGGGCACATGATTAAGAATATTGCAGTGAATTGATGGGGTTACTGATTGACGATTTAATGACGTGATATGTAATTGTAATCAATGTAACACTGACAGCTGCCAGGGCTGCTGCCATAAATGGCCAGGGCATTATGCTTATGCGGTGGGCAAAGCCATCCAGCCACCGGCTGATGTAAAGGTATGCCAGTATGCTTGCAGGCACGAAAGCAAGACCCAGTATCCTGAAATAGTTGTTTGACAGCAGCCAGATGATGCTTGAGATATCCGCTCCAAATGTTCGTCGCACAGCCATTTCCTTGCTGCGCTGCACTGTAGTGTAGCCGGCAAGTCCAAATAAGCCGAAAATGCCTATAAACACAGCAAATGCTGCAATTAC
>SKTQ01000081.1 GCA_007122505.1 Bacteroidales bacterium
GATACCATTTTCGGTGGCGTAGTTACCGATACGGTTCCCGGTTTCAGATCAGCGAGGGAATTTAATTTTTCGTCGGGTATCAGCACCCAGTTGTTTGGGCTCATGCAGTTTACGAGGGGCCCCGTAAGAGCGGTCAGACACCGTATAGTGCCTACTGTCTCCTTTTCGATGCGACCCGACTTTGCTGATCCTTTCTGGGGCTATTACAGAGAATATTATGACCCTGTAAGAGACGAGGTAGTCCAATACTCTATTTTTGAACAGAGCATTTACGGCGGGCCACCGGCGGGAAGATCAGGCAATATCGGCTTTTCCATCAATAACAATCTGGAAATGAAGATCCGAAACCGGAGAGACCCGGATGGGGAGGATCGAAAGATAAGCCTGATCGACAATTTCACCATTTCGGGAGGATATGACCTGGCCAGGGATTCATTGAATTTTTCTGATATTCGCTTCAGCGGAAGAACTCGTTTGTTTCGAAATATCGACATTTCCTATTCCAGCAGCTGGACACCATACGCCAGAAATGAGGATGGACAACTGATCAATGAATTTGTATGGAATACCGACAGAAAACTACTGCACCTTAACAATACAAGATGGACATTTAATCTGAACTACAATCTTCGCTCAGGAGGTGGTTCCGGCAGGCAGCAGGATCAGGGACGCGGTCAGCAGCCCGGACGGGGAGAGAGAGACTTCGGGCGCGACATGGATCCGGTTTTAAATGGTAATGATGCCTGGGAAGAGGAAACACCTGTGGTTGTACCAACAAATGGCGTTGATTATTCTGTGCCCTGGAACCTTTCGTTTTCCTATTCATTCAATTACAACGCCAGATATCAGTTCGCACAGGACCGTATGGACAGAAGTTATATGCAGAGCCTTGGCGTAAGGGGAGATGTTCAATTAACCCCGAAATGGCGCATCGGGTTTCGCTCCGGCTATGATTTTGACAACAATCAGTTAACATTCACATCTATCGATGTGTATCGCGATCTGCATTGCTGGGAAATGACGTTCAACTGGATACCCATGGGTTTTCAGAAAAGTTATACTTTTACCATTCGTGTGAAATCAAGTGTGTTGCATGATTTGAAGCTGACACGCAGAACCCATCATCTGGACAGAGGCTTCTTTTAGTGTCGTTGACATCACACTAGAGGATAGTTGTGATTTAGAACAACATCCGGGGCAGGAAAAAGCCGGCGTTTTTTCTCCGTGAGTATGGTGCTTTAATCTGCTTTGCCGGATGGAAGATGATCACTTTTTAAAGAGCGGATTGCGTATCAAGATCGCCATTTTGTTTTGGACTTTTATAAGCCTGTTATGTTTGAAATTGCTGAGTTGAAAAAACTGGCTGTATCTCTTCTGAAGAGATGCGGTGTGCCGGAAGTGGATGCCGGAGCGACTGCCGACGTGCTGGTGGCGGCAGAATTGCGAGATATCCCTTCGCATGGGATGTTGCGGTTGTATGACTATATCCGGATGTTGCAAAGCGGACGCATGAACCCCGTTGCCAAACCATTTATTGTTCATGAAAGTCCTTCAACCCTTACCCTGGATGGAGACAACGGGCTTGGGCCTGTGGTATCGAAATTTGCCATGCATTACGCCATTGAAAAGGCGCAAAAAGCCGGTACAGGATGGGTAGCAGTGAGAAACAGCAATCATTTCGGCATCGCCGGTTATTATGCCATGCAGGCTTTGAGTCATGATATGATTGGAATGTGTATGTGCAATGCCAACCCCCTTGTTGCACCAACTTTTTCGGCCATGGGGATGCTGGGAACAAACCCTTTGGCAGTAGCAGTTCCTGCAAAAAAGGAACCTCCTTTGGTGGCTGATTTTGCCACTGCTGCCATTGCCAGGGGAAAGGTTGACCTGCTGCATAAACAAGGCATGCCAATCAGTGAAGGGTTTGTGCAGAATCCGGATGGCAGTCCCAGCAGTGATCCGGGCGTCCTTACAAAAGGAGGAGCCATACTCCCATTGGGTAGCACAAGGGAATACGGAAGCCATAAAGGATATTGTATGGCCGCTGTGATAGACATCTTCTCCGCCTTGCTGTCGGGAGCCAATTTCGGCCCGTTTGTGCCACCTTCGGTTGATTGGCTCCCTGTAAAAGACAACCTTCCCGGCAAAGGAACCGGGCATTTCTTTGGTGCCATGCGCATCGACGCATTTAGCCCGAAAGAACTGTTTTTGGAGGGAATGGATCATTGGATCACGACAATGAGGAACGCCGAACCCGCAAAGGGGGCAGAGAGAGTCATTATTCCCGGTGATCCTGAACGGGAAGCAGAAAAGAAAAACAAAATCAACGGCGTGCCCCTGAAAGATAAGGTGAAAGAACAGCTAAGGACTTTATGCAAAGAGCTCGATGTTGATTGGGGCGATTTATGATTGACAACAAAGACTTTGGCATTGTCTTCTCAAAATTCAGTCATTTATTGCTCATAAGATTTGTAAATTATTTTTGCATATTTCGCAATCGATTTGCATGTATCTTTTTTGGTTTATTCAAAAAAAAATTTGAATATTTGCAATTGTTTCGATCATCACCACTTAGGGCAACATCTTTTTTTGTTGATTTAACGCAAAATTTCAAGTGATGCCTCTTTGTTTTGTTATTTATTTTACCTTTGCATATTCACAAATCAAATCAATACAAATCCTATGAAAACAGCTATTCAAATCGTGTTGGCCATAGTCATCATTGTTCTGGGCTATCTCATCTACGAAAGTATTATGGAACCTGTCCGCTTTCGCCAGGAAGTACAAGTACGTGAGGCAGAGATTATTCAGAATCTGAGGGATATCCGTGAAGTTCAAAGAGCACACCGGTCCAGGTATCAAAGATTTACAGCCGACCTCGACTCCCTGGTGTATTTTTTCAAAAGCGACTCACTTGCTTTGGTCAGAGCCATAGGGTTTGTACCTGATACATTAACTGAAAGCGAAGCTGTCAGGCTGGGGATTGTGGAACGTGATACAATTTGGGTGGCCGCAAAAGACAGTCTGCTGAGACGCCCCCAGTTCAAAATCCAAGAATTACCATATGTTCCCTTTGGACAAGGACAACGGTTTGAAATGGAAGCCGGTTTCATTGAGAGAGGCCTGGTAACATTACCCGTATTTGAAGCCAGGGTACAACCCCGTGTATATATGGGCGACCTTGACAACTGGCGCGTATATTATACAAGGGAGGAAGGTCTCCGTGTTGGCTCCATGAGTGAAGCTGTTTTGGACGGTAACTGGGAATAAACAAGATCAATACATGCCTGATCACCTGAAGAACATATTGAGCATTTCAGATCCGGTGAATCATAAAGGCAATGAACAAAAGTTGTTTTTATCCATCGGGTTTTTACCCGATGGATTTCTTTATGCCATCCTGGATGCCGATGCATACCGATACCAAGCCCTGGAAGAATTCAAAATAGCCGATAAACGCTCCGGCATTAACCATTACGTTCATGACATCCAAAGCATAATTTCCGAAAACGGCCTGTTAAACAGGAGCTTCCATAAGGTATTTGCTTTTTATCACTCCCCCGGCCTCGTACTGATTCCCCAAAAAATTTACAGGGAGCAGGAAAAAGCCCAGGTCTACGGTATGTGTGTTGCCCCTGATGAAGAAGGAAAAATTAGGGTTGACTCTTTAAACATACTGAAGGCCAAAGGTTTATATGTGGTTCCCCCAAAGATTGACTCCCTGCTCGATCAGTATTTTCCCGAATGTCGTGTCAGGCATTACGGAACTGCCCTTATAGAGAGTGTGCTGGCATCACAAAAGCTTGAAAAATGGCAGGCCGACATGGTAGTCCATGTCAATGATACAAATGTGGAGATACTTTTACTGGATAAGCAATCCTTGCTGTTTTACCGGTCATTCTCCATACAGTTTTTCGACGACATTCTGTATCATATTTTTTATGTGCTCGAAAAATTTGGATGGGATGCCGGAGATTTGCATACGATGTTTCTTGGGAAAATTGCCATGGATTCCGGTGAATATGAAACCATCCGTGATCTTTTCGGAAAGGTATCATTGCCTGACAGAAACGATGCTTACCGTTATGCAGGGGCATTTGATGATGTACCCTATCATTATTACTACAACCTGTTAAATCTCAACTCATGCGGATAATTGGCGGCCGATATCAGCGAAGGTTGATCAATCCGCCTCCGGGCCTCCCGGTTCGCCCCACCACCGATAAGGCAAAGGAAGCCTTGTTTAACATCCTCCACAACCACTTTGACTTTGAAACCGTCCGGGTTCTCGACCTCTTTTCCGGTACCGGAAGTATATCCTTTGAATTCGCTTCTCGGGGAGCTGAAGAAGTGGTGGCCATAGAAAAAAACTATCAGTGTGTACGATTCATGAATAAAGTAAAACAGGAACTGGATTTGAACAATCTGAATGTGATCAAATCAGATGTTTTTCGATTTCTTGAATGGTGCAAAACCCCGTATGATATCATTTTTGCTGATCCGCCCTACAATATGCAGCAAACAAAAATGTTGCCCGACCTTGTTTTTGACCGCAAACTCCTTTTGGATGACGGTTGGCTGATCATTGAACATCCTTCGGAATTTGTTTTCGACAACCATGCTCAATTTCTCCGGAAAAGAAAATACAGCCGGGTGCATTTCAGTTTCTTTGGCTTCAACAAATCAATTCAATAAGATTTCATATATTTACCAACAGCAAACCAAATCATTTTTTTGATGAAAAATACAGCCTTGTTTCCCGGCTCTTTTGACCCCATTACGAAAGGCCATGAATCAATCATTCTGCGTGCATTGCCATTGTTCGAAAAAATCATCATTGCCATTGGCATCAACGAACAGAAGCAAAGCTTTTTTCCCCTTGAAAAGCGCAGGGAATGGATTCAGATGGTTTTTGCTTCCTATCCGGAAATAGAAGTGATCACCTATGAAGGGTTAACCGTTGATCTTTGCAGAAAATTGGATGTAAAATATATTTTGCGCGGGTTAAGGACTTCTGCTGATTTTGAATTTGAACGCAGCATCGGACAAATGAATAAGCTCATGTTTCCCGATGTGGAAACCGTCTTTTTCCTCACCACACCGGAGCATTCAGCTTTGAATTCATACATTGTACGCGATATCATCAAGCACGGCGGTGATGCATCCTCATTTACACCTGATGCCATAGATGTTTCAGGAAGCATATCCAAATAACATTTTTCTTTGCTTTGCGTTTGAATAGGGAATCGGATGTTATAACTTTCCAACATGATCATCAATATCATAAGAACAGGTATTTTCCTTGCCCTGGTGACGGCCATTGGTATCCATACAGGATGGACTTCTGATTTGATTATCAGGGGCATATTTCCAGGGGCGGAAGGAGAGGAGGTGCGCTTGATGAAGTACCGGGATTTGATTTCCGGCTCTTTAACTGAGATCGCTTCCGATACCATCGATAACGAAGGGCATTTCTTTGTTCGCATTGCCATTGACGAGCCTATGCAACTTACCTTGCGCATCATGCATGCTTCCAATCATTTTTATGCCGAGCCGGGCAATGACCTGCAAGTTGTTATTGACCCGATTGGCCATAATGACCAAATGCAAAGGCTTATTCAACATCCCTTGCATGGGGCATTCCCCATGACCATATACAATCGCCGTGAAGATCAGATTGACCTCAGTCACAAGGTGGATTTGCTGCACAAGATGGTAGCTGATTACATTGAAAAACTGGTTGCGCCAAATATACGGGCCAACCACAGAACTTCGCTGCGTTTGTTTGCCGACCGGTCCCGGGAAACCTTTGCCGGCTGCAATCATCCTTTTCTTGATGATTACGTTACCTATTACATTGCCTACATGGAAAGAAGTCTGAACACCAAGCCCTTTAACAGTTTGTTTGAGGAGTACATCAACGGGCAACCAATCAGATATGGTCATCCTATGTACATGGATTTTTTCAAGGCAATGTTTGACAACTACCTGTTTTCTGAAAGCCGCTCCATCGATATTCGCGACCTGTATGCGGCGGTTAACCGGCAAGGGAGTTATATTGCCCTGATGGATACGCTTGGGAAGGATAGCCTGTTATTTAACGACCGGCTCCGCGAATTGGTTATGCTAAATGGTTTACAGCGCATGTTTGCACGCGATGACTTCCTTGCGGCACAAATCCGGGAAGTCTTGCAGCAGACAAACTCAGAGTCTCGCTTCCCTGTTCATGCCTCCATCGCCGAAAATATTCTTGACCGGCAACTTGCCCTTCATCGCGGCTCTGAGGTGCCTCCCATTGAACTCTATGATGTTGTCGGGACAAGAGTTTCCTTACAGGATTTTTCCGGCAAATATGTTTATGTATTTTTTGGGGCCGGTTGGTGCAATACAACCATGGCTGAATTGGGACCTCTGGTTGATATAACTGAGACCTTCAGTGAAGATGTAGTTGTTTTGGGAATCCTGACCGACAGGGATAAAAGCTTAATTGAGCCGCTGTTTGCACCCGGCGTCTTTCCATTTCGATTACTGCATTTTGGAAATGACTACCGTTTACTTGACAACTACCGTATCCGCACAATACCACAGTTTTTACTGATTGATCCTGAAGGCCGTATGGCTGCCTATCCTTTTGTCTCCCCATCAGCCGGTGCAGCCGATAGACTTAGGCAGATCATCGAAAACTGACGATTGCATCGTTCAACGATTGCCCATACTTATCCGCAAATTATGGGTTTGTGCTGCCTCCCCGTTTGTGGTTTTGGCGGTATCTCTGTCCTACGCTCAATAATTCCCTGATATTCCCGTATGTATTTCCCAATATCTCTGCCAGGTCATCGGGATGCTTCCATAGTGCTTTGGTGATTCCCTCGCTGGTTTGTGGCTCGGCCTGGCAGCATTTTCCTGTTTTCATAAAAAACCAGGAGGTTTTTTTTAATGCCCAGTCGGATTCACCGTCGAGATAAACGTGGTAGGTGTCGGGCAGTTGAGCGATGATGCGCAGGTTATTGATTCCGCATTCCTCTTCCACTTCCCTGATAGCTGCTCTTTCGGGAGATTCGCCTGCTTCGGTAAAACCTTTGGGCAGGTCCCACCGACCTTTCCGGAAAATAAACAGCCAATAATTGGTTGGGTCTGAAACCAGTCCGCCGGCTGCTCCCACAAAGTGAAAAAAGGTGGCGAACTGTCTGAAAGACCTTCCGGGATCATTGCTGATGCAATACAACGATCCTTTGCCCGCTTCAACAAAACGCATAAACAGGTCCCAGGAAACCGGATGTTCTGTAACAATATCAAAGTTTGAATCAATGTTTGGTCTGCCCGGCAAAAACGCAATTTCGCGCTGATCGTAAAAAACAGAATAATTGTTTTCCATTTGGCTCAGTTTTGGGTAGGGTGCGCGGCTTTTTTTGTTAGCTTTGTGTATCATTTTTGCAAACAATGCCATCAAAATGCAAGCAAACCATCAGCCGGCCCGTGAAGTAGCTCAATATCTTTTGCAAATTAACGCAATAAAACTGAATGTTAAAAATCCTTTTACCTGGGTTTCCGGATTACGTTCACCGATCTATTGCGACAATCGCAGGATATTGTCTTTTCCCGGGGTTCGGAAAAAGGTTGCTCATGGTTTGGCAGATCTGATCCGGTCAACCTGTCCTGATGTTGGTTTGATTGCCGGAGTTGCTACCGGAGCTATTGCCCACGGAGCACTCGTGGCCGATATCCTGGAGCTGCCTTTTGTTTATGTCAGGAGTGCCCCAAAAACCCATGGTTTGGCATCGCAGGTAGAGGGGCATGCAGAACCGGGAATGAAAACGGTTGTTGTGGAAGACCTCATATCGACCGGGCAAAGCAGTGCATCAGCGGTGATGGCCCTTCGTGACGCAGGCCTTGCAGTTTGCGGGATGGTGGCAATTTTTACTTATGGTTTGGACAAGGCCGATGAGAATCTTGGCCGCATATCCTGTCCGTTTCAAACCTTGAGCAATTATAAGGCATTGCTGGATATGCTGCTGATGGAAAATAAAATTTCCGACGCGGAGTATAGCACCCTGAAGGAATGGAGAAGTGACCCGCAGGGGTGGTCTGATCGTTTTAATCAATAAAACCAAGAATGGCAACTTTCCAAAAACAAGATATCCCCGTAAACACAAACTGTGAAACGGTGTTCGAATTTTTAGGCGATTTCCGCAATTTTGAGTCTCTGATGCCCGACCGGGTGACCAACTGGAAAGCCGATGAGTTAACCTGTTCATTTACCATCCAGGGGCTCTCCGACCTGTCTATGCGCATCGACGGAAAATATCCCTGCCGCAATATCCGCATTATTTCTGATGGCAAAAATCCGGTCGATTACAAACTTGACTATTATTTCCGGCCGGCCAAAGATCAGGCCTGCGAGGTTGACATTGTTTTTGATGTGAACCTGAATCCTTTCCTGAAAAACATTGCCTCAGGGCCTTTGCAACACTTTGTGGACATGCTGGCCGAAAAACTGCAGGAAAAATACCAATAGCGCTGATTATTTATGTGTGATAAGGATGACTGGGGTATGTTGCATGCAGTCATTCAGCAAATGACCGCATATCAAACTGTATTTCTTTGATGTCGAATGCCTTGATTGAACCTTGCTGGTTTTCCAGCAGCAGCTTTCCGTTTTCATCCACACCCCTTACCGTAGCAATCATACTTTGCCCTTCTCTGATAAAGTGCATTTTATTTTGAAAACCCCAGAGGTGCCTTAAGTATTGCTGCCTGATATAGTCCATGTTTCCTGTTTGCAGCTTTTGGTAATGAAACAGTAGCTGTTTCATTACTTCGTCCAGACACGATCCCGCATCCCAATCCCCGCCTGTGAGCATTCTCAGAGATGCCGGATGGGGGATGTCATCCGGAAAGACAGTTTGGTTAATATTGATGCCGATCCCAACCACTGTCCAGGATATTTCCTTGCCCATGATCCTGTTTTCTATCAGGGTGCCGGCGATTTTTCTGCCTTCAACATAGATATCATTGGGCCATTTGATCACAAAATGGTGATCCTTGCACATCGCGGCAATTCCCGCCCTTAATGACACAGCAATGCATTGATTCAGAAGGAACTGCAGTGATGGTTTAAGAAAAACCGGTTTCAGCAATACGGAAAACAACAGGTTTTCACCCGGCTTACTTTCCCATGTTGTATTTGCTTGCCCTCTCCCTTCGCTTTGCCAGCCGGCCTGCAAAACAGTGGCTTCTTCAGGGTGAATCTCCTGATCAATCATCCGCCATAGCTCCTTGTTGGTGGAGTCCGTTTTGTGAAGATATATTCGCTTTGGCATAAACCGTGGTTTTATTACAAAATTAGTTAAACACATCGTATTTTGAACCAAAACAACCTCTTTGTTGAACATAATGTGCTTAAAAATCCTTAATTTTGCAGGAAAGTATAACGATTAACGAATGACAGTTAAAAAACCGGAAAAAGACAGTTCGATTGTACTCCTTGAAGCCGTTGTGGAAGGGATACTGGAAAAAAAAGGGGAGGAGATCGTAAGTTTACATTTAGGCGAGATACGCTCCACAGTATGTGATTACTTTGTTATTTGTCATGGAAATTCACGAACCCACACAACCGCTATTGCCGAGTCGGTTGAGGAGGTTGTGCGAAAGCTTTGTGGTGTTAAGCCTGCAAGGCGTGAAGGTTTTGTGAACGGGGAGTGGGTTTTGCTGGACTACCTGGATGTTGTGGTTCATGTTTTTCAACAACCTGTTCGCCGGTACTTTCAGTTGGAAGAGTTGTGGGCTGATGTCCCTTCAGAACGGATCCGTGAATCTCTTCGGGAAACGTTGTAGTTAGTTATCTGAATGTTTTTTTAGTGAAAAAAGGAATGACCAGAAAATATCGATCAATTATGGAGCAGGGCAATCGTCCTGATACACCAAGGGGTGGAGGTCAAAAGCCGGAGGGTAGTCAGCCTGACGGAAAACCCCGTTCCGGTGGCCCGCAGGGTACTCCCGGTGGCAAAAAGCCCCGTTTTAGTTTTTACTGGGTATATGCCATTGCAGCCATCGTGATCATTGCCCTCAATTTTTTCAACTGGGGTGGTGCCGCCGTTGAAATATCCCAGATGCGTTTTGAAAACGAAATGCTTGTTTGGGATGAGACGGAAGGCACCGACATTGAAAAGCTAAAGATCATCAACCAGGAAACCGTTGAGGTTTTCATCAAGGAAGATCGTTTATACAAAGAGAAATATGATGATGTGGACACGGGTCGCGGCGTTGGCGAGACTTCGGGGCCGCATTATACCTTCCGTATTGCTTCTGTTGAAAATTTCGAAAAGCTTGTGCGTGAAACGCAGGCGGAATGGCCGGTTGCCGATCGTTTTCCTGTGTATCCGGAAACGCGAAGGAGCTGGGGCACCGACATGCTGAGCTGGCTCTTGCCCATCGGACTTCTGATCGCTTTCTGGATCTTCATCATGCGCAGGATGGCCTCCGGCGGTGGACCCGGTGGGCAGATGTTTAATATCGGTAAATCGAAGGCAACACTATTTGACAAGGACACCCATGTCTCCATCGATTTTAACCACGTTGCCGGTCTGGAGGAAGCAAAGGTTGAGCTGATGGAGATCGTGGACTTTCTGAAAAATCCTCAAAAATATACAGACCTGGGCGGGAAAATTCCCAAAGGCGCTTTGCTTGTAGGCCCTCCCGGTACCGGAAAAACCCTGCTTGCAAAAGCAGTAGCCGGCCAGGCCCAGGTACCTTTCTTCTCGCTGAGCGGTTCCGACTTTGTGGAGATGTTTGTGGGAGTTGGTGCCTCAAGGGTGCGAGACCTGTTTAAGCAGGCCAAAGAAAAAGCACCGTGTATCATTTTTATTGATGAGATAGATGCCATTGGCCGTGCCCGTGGAAAGAATCCAGTAACCGGAGCCAATGATGAAAGGGAGAATACCCTGAATCAGCTGCTGGCGGAAATGGATGGTTTTGGCAGCAACCTGGGCGTCATTATTCTGGCCGCCACCAACCGGGCCGATATCCTCGACAGGGCGTTGATGCGTGCCGGCCGCTTCGACAGGCAGATCCATGTGGAAATGCCCGACCTCACCGAAAGAGAGGCCATTTTTAAAGTGCACATGAAGCCCATCAAACTGGAGAAGGATGTGAACCCCGAATTCCTTGCAAAACAAACACCGGGTTTCTCCGGTGCCGACATAGCCAACGTTTGCAACGAAGCAGCTCTGATAGCGGCACGCAGGGATAAAAAGGTAGTTGACAGGCAGGATTTCCTCGATGCCATCGACCGCATCATCGGCGGACTGGAAAAAAGAAACAAGATCATTTCACCCTCCGAGAAGAAAGTGATCGCCTACCACGAATCGGGACATGCTGCCGTAAGCTGGTTGCTGGAACATGCCCATCCGCTTGTGAAGGTTACCATCGTACCACGGGGCAAAGCACTGGGTGCTGCATGGTATCTCCCCGAAGAAAGACAGATTACCAACTTAGACCAGATGATGGACGAAATTACCAGCATGCTCGGTGGTCGCGCCGCCGAAGAGATTATCTTCGGAAAAGTATCTACCGGAGCGCTCAATGACCTGGAAAAAGTGACCAAACAGGCATATGCGATGGTTGTTTACTTTGGGCTGAGCAAAAAGATAGGAAATATCAGCTACTACGACTCCAGCGGTCAGAACGAATACACATTTACCAAACCCTATTCTGAAAAAACCGCACAGGTCATTGATGAAGAAGTTAGCGCACTTATTGAAAAAGCATACCACCGGGCTAAAACACTTCTCCTGGAAAACAAAGAAAAACTGATCCAGCTTGGTGATCATCTTCTGGAGAAGGAGGTGATTTTCAGAGAAGATCTGGAAAAGGTCTTCGGAGAACGACCATTTCCCGATCCCGAGCGGCCGAAGGAAAAGGAGTTCGCCGTTGGAAATGCAGTTGCATCCAAAGAGGATCCGGCCTCAAAAAGTACATCAAGCTGAAAACTTCATGAAGGAAAGTACGTCCAGGGAAAAAGTGTTGAAAAAGGTCAGGGATGCGCTGGTTAACAATTTGCCTGAGCCTTTCCCGGATACCGATATGGAGGGTTCAGTCTTTCATGTCCCTGAGCATATTTTCAGGGAAGAGATCTTTGCTTCTGCATTTAAATCCAATGGCGGCCACTTTGTATTCTCATCGGATATTCATGAAATGGCTGAGAATATTCGGGCACTTCTCACAGAGAAAAAGATCAACCGGCTATATTGCAGCGAAGGGTTTTTAATGGATTTGCTGGAAGCCATTCAATTCCCCTTCGAACAGGATCCAATGCAGTTGCACTTGTGTGATGCGGCCCTGACCGCTTGTGAAGTCCTGGTTGCCCGTCATGGATGTGTTGTTTTGAGTAGCCGTCAGCAAAGCGGCCGAAGAAGCATACCCGCAGCACCCATTCACATGGTGGTGGCGTCCAGCATGCAAATTGTGGATGACATTGACGATGCCATGCGGTCGCTGGAAACAAAATACGGCGAAAAATCTCCTTCTTTCATTACCTTTGTAAGCGGCCCAAGCCGAACCGCTGATATTGAGAAGACCCTGGTGTTTGGAGCCCATGGGCCAGCAGAAATGTATCTGTTCCTTTATGATCCTGTGAAAGCAAACGATTGAAGCAAAATGGAAGAAAATTGGAGAAAAATTTACAGCAACACATACGAATATAAGGTAAAAATTGTACAAGCTGTTCTGAAGGATAATGAGATAACCAGTGTTGTTATGAACAAGAAGGACTCAGCCTATTTGCATGGTGAAATTGAACTGTATGTGCATGCCGATGATGTATTGAAAGCCAAACAAATCATCAAAAAAGAATCGTTGTGAGCAACCTGGTCACAAGAACCGTAACAGGCGTTGTGCTTGTGGTTTTGGTGATCGCGGCCACCATAACCGACCAGCACCTCTTTGTCTTGTTGTTTATGGTATTTACCATCGTAGGGCTATGGGAATTTTACACGCTGGTTGAGAAAGCGGGCGTTTGTCCTAATAAGTCAGCAGGTTTGCTGGCCGGCATGGTACTGTTTATTACCAATGCAATGGTTGCCATGAACATGATGGACATAGAATGGCTTTTGATCAACTTTGTTTCTATCTTTCTGATCTTCCTGTTCGAATTGTACCGCAATGATCCAAACCCGTTCACAAATATCGCTTTCACTTTCTTTGGTTTGCTATATGTGGCCGTTCCGTTTTCGATTCTGAATTATTTTCCAAACCCGGGCTTTATACCCGGAGTTTATCATTCGAGTCTTTTGTTGGGTTTTTTCTTTTTGGTGTGGATAAACGATACGGGTGCTTTTTTGATAGGTTCTGCCATCGGCAGACGCAGTCTTTTTGAACGTGTTTCACCGAAAAAAACCTGGGAAGGAGCCATTGGAGGTGCAATATTTTCTTTGATAGCTGCATTCATCATTTCTCATTATTATGTGCACCTCTCCACACAAGATTGGTTCATTATCGCACTGATCGTGATCATTTTCGGGTCTTACGGCGACTTGTTCGAGTCAATGTTCAAAAGAAGCATTGATGCAAAAGACAGTGGTACGATCTTGCCTGGTCATGGCGGCGTGCTGGATCGTTTTGACAGTGTTTTGATGGCAGCACCCTTTGTGTTTGTCTATCTTTTGATGAGTTACTGATACGTTTAAGTCGGGTTTCCACCCCCTGCCAAGGTATCAGATGTTTTGGTTCGGGCTGCACAAAAACGGCCGGAAGCTTTTTATTGGTTAACTTTGCATATATGATCATACATAGGGAAGGAAAAAGGATTATTTACGTAGCGGCCATACTGGTGCTGTTACTGGCCACAATTTCTTACAGGCTTTTCCCGCCTGCACATTGGGGATTGTATGTCATTTATGGTAGTCTGGTGCTGTTGATGCTGTGGGTCGTCTGGTTTTTTCGTTCACCTGACAGGGACCTGACAAAAAAACCTGATGCTTTCATAAGTCCTGCCGACGGGAAGGTGGTGATTGCACATGAGGTGGAAGAAAAAGAGGTGTTCGGATGCAGGATGCGGCAGATATCCATTTTTATGTCGCCCTTCAATGTGCACCTTAACCGCATACCAACCGACGGAAGGATATCTCAATACCGCTACCATCCCGGGAAATACCTGGTGGCATGGCATCCAAAATCAAGCCGCCTGAACGAAAGGAATACCATCGTGGTTGAAACAGACGGTGGAACACGTTACATGGTCAGACAAATTGCAGGTGTTGTGGCAAGGCGTATTGTATGCTATTGTCATGAAGGGAAAGAGGTCAAACAGGGTGATGAGTTGGGTTTCATTAAATTCGGATCGCGGGTCGATCTTTTCCTTCCCCTGGATGCAAGGGTGCACGTGAAAGCCGGCGACAAGGTCAAAGGAGGAGTATCCACCCTGGCGAGCTTTTCAGAAGACACTCCCCAATCATAGTTTGCAGCTGTTCTGCCTCACTTTTTCTGTTCGGGTTGTTTCCAGTACAATACCTGGTTTTCATCCTGCCCGATGATCTCATTGTCAATCAAATACCGGACAACATGCAATATTTTTTCATTATCCATGGTTATGTCCAGTTTTTCCAGCAGGTCAGGCAATCTCAGCTTTTCCTGCTGAACCAGTGGCCGGATTGCTTCCGTTAGCTGCCTGTATTCGTAAGATGACACCCCCGCTTTATTCATTTCCAGGCACACATCACACTGGCCGCATCTTTGTGCACCTGTTTCTCCAAAATATGCCAGCAGAAACAGGCTTCTGCATTTTGTTGTTGACTCCACATAATTCACCATGGCATCCAAGCGCCGCCGGGCAAAGTTTTTTCTTTCTTTATATGTCTCTTTTGAGATGATGATATCTGAGGCCGACAACCTTTCTTCCAGGAAGGTGACCATGGGGGTTTCATTTTGTGCTTTGTAATGCAGAATGTTCATTTGGTGCAGGTCCTGCAACAGCTTTTTCACCTTATCAACAGGTATGCCTGCTCTTTTGGCAATGTCATCTTCTTTTATTTTGGTGTACTCACTGAATAATCCGCTGTATGATCGAAGCAGCAGTTTGATGAAGGGATCGAAGACTGGATTTGCTACCTGGAAGCGGTAAAGTTCTTCATTATCCACCAGGAACATCATCCGGGAAGGGTTGGCCAGTGCTTCGGAAACAGCCAGATAACCTTCTTTCTCAAGGAATCCAAGGGCATTAAACACAAGGAAAGGGTCAATGTTGTATTGTTTGGAAAAACTGACCAGGTCGAAGGGCATACTCTGGTCTTTGCCGCTGCCGATGGCCAGCTGAAAATAGTTTCCCAGGGTATTGTAGACCTTTTTTATTTCCTTAAGTGGCGGGAACGAACGTTCGTGGAAAGTTTTGAGGTCAATAATGTCGGATTGATTGAATAGCATGATGGCATAGGCTTTGTTGCCATCGCGTCCACCCCTGCCGGCTTCCTGGAAATAGGCTTCGGGGCTGTCGGGAAGGTCCATGTGCACCACAAACCGGACATTGGGTTTGTCGATACCCATGCCAAATGCGTTGGTGGAGACGATCACCCTGGTCCTTTCTTTCATCCATGCTTCCTGGCGGTTGTCTCTCTCCTTGCTGTCCAGCCCGGCGTGATAATAATCGGCACTGATTCCCCGTTGGCTCAGCCACTCTGCAATCTCTCTGGTCCTTTTACGGTTTCTCACATAAACCACACCGGTACCTTTCACATTATTGCACACCCGTAAGAGTCTCTGTAATTTGTCTTCTTCCCTGAAAACCACGTAGGCAAGGTTTTTTCGTTCAAAGCTTTTCTGAAAAACCTTTGCGTCGCTAAATCCGAGTTTGTCCTGGATATCCTGTACCACCTGCCGGGTGGCTGTAGCAGTGAGCGCCAATACGGGGGTGTTTGGGATCAATTCCCGTGCTTCCGCGATACGCAGGTATGGAGGACGAAAGTCGTAACCCCATTGGGAGATGCAATGGGCTTCATCCACAGCCAGCAAGTTCACCTTCATTTTAACAAGGCGGCTTCTGATCATATCTGTGGATAGCCGTTCTGGACTCATATACAGAAACTTTACATCTCCATATACGCAATTGTCAACGGCTTTGTCGATCTCGGCTTTGCTCAAGCCATGGTAGATGCCCACTGCTTTGATGCCTTTGTTTTTCAGCGCTTCTACCTGGTCTTTCATGAGTGCGATCAGCGGGCTGATCACAATGCATAATCCGTCCATTGCCATGCCGGGCACCTGGTAGCACAGCGACTTACCTCCACCGGTGGGTAAGAGGGCCAGTGTGTCATTCCCTTCGACTGCCGACCGGATAATGTCTTCCTGTAGCGGACGAAAAGAAGAAAATCCCCAATATTTTAGCAATACAGCGTGGAGATCCAAGGTTCAGTCGTTTTTAATTTGTTATCTTATCAAAAATACAAATAAAAAAACGAAATACCATGACCTTTCACAATTTTCTACTGAGTGGCGGATTTATTTGGTTAAAATACTGTTAGGTCCTTCCTGGACGGGTGCGCAATTCTCCTTAACCTGACTGGACTGTTTCAGGCACTCGGCGCAATCGCCGTGAAAACTGTCGCAGGGAGATGTTTTTTTACGACCGGAGGGTTTGAGAAAAGCAACAATCTTCAGGATTGCATACATTAAGGTTGCCACAAGTATGGCTATGGTGATGATCCATTGAATTGTCATGATGCTGTGCGATTATTCATTTTAAACATATTTTTCCTTTGTAGCATACTTTGAAGTACTTTCCCGAAAGCTTACCAGAACAGGCTTCCCACCTGGTAAACGAGGAAAGCTACTACCCATGCGGTTATTGTTGTATATACCACAGTAAAGAGACCCCATTTCCAGTGGCCGGCTTCGCGTGATATGGTGGCTATTACCCCGATGCATGGGAAGTACAATAGTGTAAACAGCATAAACGCCAAAGCAACGAGGGGAGTAAACACCGGTTCCCCTTCCAGTGGTCCGGATGTATGTGTCTGACTTTGTATTTTTTCAACCAGCGACTGGCTGTGTGCCTGCACCGATTCATCTACCTGGTATAATACGGCCAGTGTGCTTACCACGATTTCTTTGGCAGCAACTCCCGACAGGATGCTGATGGTCATCTTCCAGTCAAATCCCAGTGGCGACATCAGGGGCTGTAAGGTTTTGCCAATGCGACCAATATAGCTGTTTTCCTGTCTTTCAAGATATAGTTGGGCTTCCAGGTTCCGGATTGCCAACTCCTTTTCTTTTTCAAGGCTTTCGCGGGAAACTGTTTCCGCGGACGAATCGCTGTCAACTATTTCCATTTGCCTTTCGAATGACTCTTCAATGGCTGCTGTTTTTTCAGCCAGTTTGTCGGTGTAGTTCGATCCATTGGGGAAGTAGCCCAAAGCCCAAATGATGATAGAAGCAATGAGGATGATACCGCTGATCTTTTTCAGGTAGTGTACGGCCCTGCCCCACATGTGCAGGGTGCTGGCTTTTATGGTTGGAATGCGGTATGGGGGGAGTTCCATCACAAAGGGGGCTTCCTGAGTGCGGAACATGAATCGCTTTAAAAGCAGGGCCATACCAATGGCCACCAGTATTCCTGTTGTGTAGATCAGAAAGAGCATTGTGCCGCGATATTCCACAAAAAAGGCGGAGATAAACAGCACATAAATGGGTAATCGGGCACTACAGGAGATGAAAGGGTTGATCAGCATGGTGATCATCCGGTCGTTGCGGTTTTCCAGTGTGCGAGTGGCCATGATCGCAGGTACATTGCATCCGAAGCCCATCAGCAAGGGGATAAATGATTTGCCGTGCAGCCCGATCTTGTGCATCAGTTTGTCCATGATAAACACGGCTCGCGACATATAGCCCGTGTCTTCCATCAGGCTGATAAAGAAGAAGAGGATCATGATGTTGGGCAGAAATACGATCACACCGCCCACACCGCTTACAACGCCGTTTATAAGCATATCCTTTAACGGGCCGGCAGCCATACGGTCATCCAGAAACCCTCCCAGATGCTCAACCCCCGCCTCTATCCAATCCATGGGGTAGCTTCCCAGGATAAAGGTAACGGAAAACATCACCCACATCAAAAAGAGAAAGATCGGGAATCCAAAAAGTTTATGGGTAAGAAAGGTGTCGATGATCTCACTGGCCTTTCTTTTCTCTGATTTACCGGGTGTGAGGGTTTCCTTAAGGGCACCGGCTATAAAACCGTATTTCAGGTCGGTAATGGCCGATTCCGTTGGTTCTCCAAACTCCCGTTCCAGCTTTTCCGCTTCATGAGTACCAACTTCCAGGATGTCTTTATGGTTGTGGCAGTGCTCCCTGATCTTCCGGATGGCATGCTTGTCGTTTTCCAGCAGTTTGATAGCCAGGAATCGTGAGGAGACCAGGTCGGTAAGGTTTTCATTGCCCGGCACTTTGATTTTTTCCTGAATCTTTTTGACCGAATCCTCCACCAGGAGCCCGTGATTGATGTGGATGTGCCTCGTGGTTTCGTCACTGTCTTCATATACCTCTATTACCTTGCTGAACACATCACGGATACCTTTCCCCTTATGGCTCACGGCGGGGATGATGGGCACACCGATCATTTTTCCCAGGTTCTCATAATCAAGCTGGTCACCTTTCTCCTGCATTTCGTCAAACATGTTCAATACCATCACCACGCGGACGTCCATATCGATGAGCTGGGTAGTAAGGTAAAGGTTGCGTTCCAGGTTGGATGCATCCACAATGTTGATCACCACATCGGGAAGCTTTTCTGTAATAAAGTCCCTGACAAAAATCTCCTCAGGTGAATATGCTGATATTGAATAAGTTCCCGGAAGGTCTGTGATATTAAAACGGTAACCTTGCAGGTCATAATATGCTTCCTTTGCTTCTACGGTTACCCCACTGTAATTTCCAACCCTTTCTCTTGATCCGGAGGCATGGTTGAAGAATGTTGTTTTGCCGCTGTTGGGGTTTCCCACCAGTGCCACATTGATGGTGCTGCCGGGTTTTCTGAATGTAATGGCTTTATCCGCGAGCAATACGCCATCGAACGACTTTTCTTTTACAGGCCGGAACTCCTTCTCGGGAATCACCTCGATCAACCGGGCTTCACTACGGCGGAGGGATACATTGTATCCCATGATGCTGTATTCAACCGGATCGCGTAAAGGGGCCTTTTTGATTACCTGAACTGTTTTGCCCACCAGGAAACCCATTTCTATGATTCTGCGGCGGAACGCACCGCGTCCTTTAACTTTGGTAATGATACCTTTCTCGCCATTTTGAAGATCAAATAAGGTCAGCGACATCTCCAAATATTACTTTTATTAAGATTGAATTAAGACATGGCAAAGGTAGTCATTTTTGGTGATCTGCCAATAAGAAAGACCCGGAGAGCAGCGGTTGCTATCCGGGTCTTACCAAAAGCAGTTCAGATGATTGTGATCTGTTAATCGTCTTCCAGTAATTCATTGATTTTTTTAGTGACTTCATTGGTGTTTGAACGGACATCCCGATAGGTTTGCTGGGCAGCATTTCTTACCGACTCCCATGTTTCAAGGGTTGCCTTACGCACATGCTCGCACTCTTTGTCTATTTTTTCCATTTGTTTTTTTAACTCGGCACGCGCTTCTACGAGCTCTTCTTTTACTTCTCCGGTAGCTTCTTCAATCTGTTCATCCACAAAGTTGATTCTTTTCTCCACGTCATTTCTCAGCTGACGGAACTGAAGTTCGGTATCTTCTTTAACTTCTTCCAGTTTCCTTTTTTGGGCCTGATCATAGCCACCGCCGCAAGACCAAAGGAAAAGAGAAAAAATGAACAAACCGGTGAGGGTTAACAGTCTGTAATGGAATTTTCGTTCAGTTTTCATAGTCTCGTTATTTTAGGTTAAGCTTAGAATGATTTCTCCAGGATGCGCGATCCATTTTGTAATTATTCAGATTTTTCGAAATTTAATAAAAAAAACTGATTTAATGGGCATCATGCAAAAAATTTCTGCTTTTAAAACAAATAACTTTGTTTTTATGAAGCAGTTGATGCTGTTTGGCATCAAAAGGCTAAGATATTTTTGCACAGATCTTTGTCATTTTTTGACCGTTTTCTTCCTGGTGAGTCATTTTTACTCTCATCTGCAATCAACCGGAGGTTAAGGAATACAGCTTATAACTCCTGTCTGTATTTTTCCATGTATCTTTCGAATAGCCTCAGATGCTTGTCCATCATTTCAATTTTTCGTCCTTTGATGAACACCTGTTCTTTTCTTGTCCATAACTCCAGCGGGTTTCCGTCGGTGATCATAAGGGTGGCATGTTTGCCCGGTTCCAGGCTACCTGTCAGGTCATCGATGCCCAAAATTTTTGCTGCATTGATGGTGATGGCCTTCAGGGCATATTCTTCCGGCAGGCCAAAAGTAACCGCAGAGGCTGCATGGTGGTGTATCCGGTAAGCAGATGCCGGTCCAACGTCGCCCGTAATACAGAAAGTTACACCCTCAGAGTGTAATCTTTTGGCCGTTCTGTATCCTTCACCGTATTGCTGCCACTGCCTTGCCGGCCCCTGTATGACGCCGGTAAGCATAACAGGTATGTTTTTGTTTGCCAGTTGGTCAGCCACAAGGTCGAGGTCCCTGTTTCCTACAAGCACCGGTTTCAGGTTTTCACGTTCGGCCCAGGAGATGGCTGCCTGTATCTGTCTGATTTCGCCAACGGAGATAAATACCGGCATTTCTCC
>SKTQ01000029.1 GCA_007122505.1 Bacteroidales bacterium
TATAGGCCGGGCTTGACCGGCCTAAAATGTCTTGTTGTAATGGCAGAAAGTAGGGACAGGGCTTGACCTGTCCATCACAACAGCCGTAATGATTTCCGGACAAAAATTTTATCCAATTTGCCACTTGTTGATTGACGTGCATATATAACTGTGTGTGGTTGTAAATGGGTGTCCTATCCGGATAACACGAGCCAGTCATATACAAATCACTACAGCGTTGACATTGACCACCTTCCTGCCGGCATATACCTGTTGGAGTACCACGACGGAAGCCGCAGCCGGACACTACGCTGGATAAAAAAATAATTGACAAATTTTGTGCTGTTTTTAATTCTTCCGGGATCAAACGCTGGTTATTTGGACAGGGCTTGACCTGTCCATCACATAGTAATCTTTGGCAAACAAAAACCATTTTATAGAAAGCGTGTGGCCCCAGGGCTTAATAACCCATGTTGATAACAGCCGAAACCGGAAATGGATATTCGCTTTGAATACTTAAGAAGTATAGGCCTGCTGAGAGATTGCCCAGGTTAAGGCTTGCCTGTACAACTCCATGTTGCTGCACCGGCTTTTTTTTCACCGTTTGCCCTTGCAGATTTACCAGGACAATGACCACCTCCTGTTGACTTTCATTGTAAAAGGTGACATCCAGACGATCGGAAAAAGGGTTGGGATATACGCTGACCTCAGGTACTGATAACGTATGCTGAACGCCATAGTTGGTGCCGGCATAGTTGGAAACGTATGCCCTGTAAAAGTAGCGGGCTCCCGGTCTCAGGTCTGTCATTTTGCTTTCGAAGGTGCCTGTTCCTGTACCATCACGGGTAATTCCCTCGTAATTGTCAATCGTCGGATTTGAACGGGTGCTCCAAACAACTCCCCGTTGATATACCTCAGAGTTTCCTCCATCTGTTACAATGCCTCCGGCAATGGCAGAATTGTGCCTGGTCCATTGCGCGTTAGATGTGCTTACATGGGCTATCAATGGCTCCGGTGTTTGAAAATAACGTTGTAAACCATACGCTGTTCCTATTTCATTTTGTGCATAAGCTGTAACATAGTACCCTGTCGAATGCTCCAGATTGTTGATGATGCTGGAAAAGGCTCCTTCACCACCGCCTTCTTTGGACTTACCGGCATGTTGTTGGAGAGTTGGGAAGGACCTGGTGTCCCACACCAGGCCGCGTTGTGTCACAGGGTGGTCATCACAGGCGTCGATGTTGCCTCCGGAAACGGCATTGAAAAGCGCAATATCGGTAACTCCGGCCGTGGATACGAGAGCCATACCCGGAACACGGTAATTTGCAACAATATGCCTTGTTTCAAGTATGGTGCGTACATTGTCACCGTCTTCCGGGTGCCCAGCAGGGACACCTTTGTAATGAATCAATGGACTTGAAAACATGGGAACACGTGTGTGTGTGATTCCATCATCAAAATACAGCCCCGAAGCATAAGTCATCACCGAGCAATAATAGTTGCCGTCGTCACCCTGCCAGCGCCAGCCGGCCGACCAAAGGTTTTCGGGCCAGTTCACCCATTGGGTTGGCCCCGGGTAGACATTCTGCTCCTTGTGGTGATCACAACCCAAATTGTGCCCCAGCTCATGTGCCATGGTGTACGAATGTGCTGCCTGCTGTACCCTTACAATTGAAAATGCGTGATGTGGTGCACCAAGGATACTTGACAACTTCTTCGCCATCCCTCCCGCGTCATGTGTGTATGTTAACAACACACAGAGGTCGGCATGGTGAGTGTTACGCATTTCGTGCACTTCGTCCATGAACCCCGGAATGGCATACCCACCCCATATGGACGACCCAAAAGGGTTGTATAGCGGCGAGGCGATAAGCCGCCATAAGTCAATCATGGTGTTGCCCGTTTCTTCATATTCAACAGAGGAAGTATAAACAAGAGGCAGGTTGACCAGCGTCTGGGAGTTGTCAAAAACCAGTTGGGTGTTGGCCATGGATAATGCGATAACATTATGGATTCCACCACCGTGGTTGTCAGCCCAGGCTTTCGCCGCCGGGGTGTAAACGACCATCACATCTATCTCTGCGACTTCCAAATCCCTGGAGTCAGAAAGCTTTGGAATGTTGTAATTCTGCAGGGGCAAAAAAGCATCTGTGTTTTCAGTTTCAGGAGACAAGAGAGGCGGGCTGCTTTCAAGGATGTCTTTATCCCGCAGTTGCAAATCAAGCAAATAATGGTTGTGGGTAAGCGGATCGCTGATGATCTTATAAAACAATCCTTCTGAAGGAATGAAAATGTTCCCAAGACTTCGGTTCCCGGTTGTTGACAGCACAAGATAGCCCTCGTCATTTTCCAGCAAGGCCGTAAAATAAAAACTTCCGTTCACATTTGTACTGCTTCGCTGAACTTTTGCTGAAAGGATGCTGTCTCCAAACAAATTAAGGGCAATGCGGTCACCTGTCGATAAGGAACTTTCAGATTGGAGCTCTTTGCTGACCTGAACCTCTGCAAAGCGAGTCACTGCATCGCGGCTTTCATAAAACGACAAGGTCTCCGAATCAATCCTTTGCTGATGCTGGGCAGAGAAAAGAAACAGGTTGTGGTTTTCACGGCCTGCCGTTGCGCTGCTATGGGCCGCGAAAACACACAACATCAGAAACAGCATGGTTGTGGCAGTTGTTTTCATGGTATGCTGTATTGATGCAAGCATGAAGCACAAATATATAAAAAATTCCCATAAAACGGGGTGTTCCTCAGCAGATAGCCGCATGACAGAAGCTTCTGGCACATCTTATACCTCTATGCTGTTTTTCCCGGAAAAGGGTAGCGGGTATTTGGTATTTCCGTTCTTTAAAAGTCGTATCTTTGCAAACTGAAAAGGCTCCGTAGTTCAATTGGATAGAATAGCAGATTCCGGTTCTGTCGGTTGGGGGTTCGAGTCCCCCCGGAGTCACACCCACCTTCTAAGGCGAGAGGGTTGCAGTAAATCTGCTGATTGGCAATTTGTTCAACCAGCTTGCTGGTTGTCAATACAGAAAACCAAACATCCATAACGGGATTTTGTTCTTAAAACCAAACTCTAAGTCATCAGCTGCCACATAGCCATCTTTTATGCCCGCAATTTGATGATACGTTTTGTTTTTTCCGCCAACCTCAAAATAGTGCTTCCCGTTTATGACAAAGTCTCCCCGGTCGGCTTTCTCCAAACGATGACCATAGCTCAACTGGTTCACAAAGAAGGCCTCCCGTAAACTCCCCCGGCTTTTTACCTCATCAGCAAAAAGAAAAAAGAGATTGGGGTGATGCAGGTAAATCATTTCTGGTTTCGACAAACTGCTGGTATCCTTTCCCTCATGGTAAACAAGCCGGATCATTTCCGCTTCATGAAGGTAATGAAGGTAGTGAATCACTGACTGCCAGGAAACCCCAATAGCGGCTGCAAGGTTAGACACGTTTGGTTTGAAAGGGATGTTGCTGCTTAATATGTTTAGAAACTTTTTCAACTTGCCCACATACTTTGTGTCAACGTTAAGCAGCAACGGCATGTCTGTTTCTATGGTCAGACTGAGTGTGTTTGAAAGCTTGTAGTGATAGTTTTCAGTATTTTCAAGAAAATATGGATAATAACCATGGTGCAAATAGTCGTTGAAAAACTGAAAGGGTTTAACCTTTGCGTTGATATCTTTGCTGAGTTGAACATGGTTCTCTAACAACTGCTCCAGGGTGTAACTTTCGAACTCCTTTCCGGTTTTAATTAGCAGAAACTCCCTGAATGACAGCCCCTGCATGCGATATACAACGGCTCTGCGGCTAAGGTCTGCCTTTCCCTTTAGTATGTCAAGGATAGAAGAGCCTGAAAAAACGACCTTTAAAGACGGCAAACTGTCGTAAATGTTCTTGAGTTCCTGCGACCAGTTATGGTATTTGTGGATTTCGTCCAGGAACAGGTATTTGCCACCTGTCCTTTCAAAGTCCTCAGCAAGCTGCACGAGGTTTTCGTAAGGGAAGGCGATGTCGTCCAGACTCACGTATAGGCAGGCCAAATCGTTACTGTGCTGTTCTAAAATATGTTGCAAGATGAGTGTTGTTTTCCCAACGCCCCTGGCTCCTTTGATCCCGACCAGCCTCTCGGCCCAATGAATTTTGTTGTGCAAGTTGCTTTTAAAACTTGTTTTGATGTTTTGCAGGAATTTGTTATGTTTCCTGTATAGCAGATCTAGCATGTCATTGATTTTTATTAAGCAAAGATAATATAAATGTTGGTATTTTATAAAGTCTGATTAATAAAAACCTGTTTTTGTGCATTGCAGCACCCGGAAAAACAACCCTTAACTGTTTTTTAAGCTACCTTGCAACTTTCGGCACCCCAATCAAAGCATTGTTCACTGTTGATCCACTCTTTGTCGTTTTCTGCATCATCAGCTTTAAAAAACGCAGCCTGTTTGCCATGTTGGACACGGTTTGGCAATGTTGCTTTCTATTGCGAGACAGGCTTGTGTTGCCAGATGATAAAGATTATGGGCAATGGCGTCGCAATCAATTTCTGGATAATCAATCAATTCAGCAATGATAAGTTTCACAGGGTTGTGTAAGACCCTTTGGACTTTTCTTTGATGGTGTAATCATTCCTTTTCCCGAATACAACGCACCGCACTCCCCCAACCCTTTGGGTTAACTGTATTTAACACGCCACCGGAGCCGGAAAACATGATCAGCTGCATGGCATCCATGGGGGTGGTTTGCTGGGATGTCCAGAAAGAAGCATTCGATCCGAGAAAAGTGAAACGCCCGCTGCTCAAACGGTCACCGGAAGGGAGCATGGCAAAACCAACTGTGTTAAACCCGTGATGTGTATCGCTGGAATCCCAGCGCGGATGATCCCCGGTGTCACATTCGCCGCCAAGCGGCGAATCAACCTGGCGACACGACTTCAATGCATTGGCAACACCGTCAATATCATCAGCCAGCCAGTTGTTATGCAAACCATATTCAGAGATAAGATAATTGAACAACTTATTCCAATCAACGGGTTTCGGCACACGCCATCCTTCCGGGCACAGCCCCCCTGTGTTGTTCACCGCATACCAGTTGTAGAGCTTTCCGTAGGCAGCCACCATTTCATCGCGTGACGCGATACCCTCTGCCTCCGGTAACGTATAGTCATAAACAGCGTAAGCACCCAGGGTGGTTGTCAACCACTCATCATCACTCAAATTAGTTGGTATTTCTCTGCCATCCCTGTAACGGGAAGTGCGCAGATTCTCCGCCATCCATATCTGATCCCCGATCAGCACGGTTTTGTATTCGTTCTTGTCCACATCAAATACCTTTCCGGGGTTCTCGTTATCCGGAAGCACCTCTTTCAGGTCATCCCCACAGGAAACAAACAAAAAAAAGGTAACACCCATCAGAATGATAACGGCAAGGGATAAACGTAATGCTTTCATGTGTATTTGTTTAATGTCAAAAGGTGTGAAATGTTAAACGGTCTAAAGGTCATATGTATTAAATAGCCTTTCTTTGCGCTTTTTGCGTGATTTAACTTTTGCGGCCTTTGCGAGGAATAAATAATGAGGAAAGGTCGAAAGCTCGAAAGGTCATAAAAATAAAATGTTTCACGCAAAGCCCGCAAAGAAAATAAGCCCGCAAAGTTTTCAAAGTTACCAAATTCTTACGATCTGCTTGCTACTTACTTCTTACTTTTTACTTTCTCTCCTCTCTCTCTTTCACTCATTCTCTGTTTCTCTCAAGTCCCTTAAGTCTCTTAAGTCCCATCCTCTCAGCTCCCAGCTCCCATCACTCAGCTCCCAGCTCTCCTCTTATTCTGATATGCCCGCCGGTTATGTAACACCCATGTCTGCTTAAGCTCAAAAGTTCTGAACACACAGGCGAAAAAAGCTTTTATGTGTATCTTTACCCAATGATTTTCAAAACGTCACTCACCAATCTCATTGTCAGGCCTTTTCTTTTTTGTTCCATATGGCTGATCCTTTTTAGTGTAAACCTTAGCATGGCGCAACCGGAAAGCTCTTATCCTCCCGTCCGGGCCAAACCGCAGCCGCACCATTATTCTGGCAGTGTGGAGGTGGTCAACGGGTACAGGGTAATTCGGGGAGAGCGTCCGCCCATCAATTTCAGGACAAAAGACGCAGACATTTGGCGCGATGGAGTTCTTATCATCAAAGTCGCCGGTGAATTCGCACGCCTGCTGGAGGAAAACCCGCCGGAAACAAGGGAGGGTGTTGCCTTGTTTGGCATGCCGGGCATAGACAGCCTCAACTATCGCTTTGGTATTTCCTCTGCCACCCCTTACTTTTGTTCACCGGCTTTGGATAACAGGTTCACGGAAAGACACAGAGCCTGGGGTTTTCACCTTTGGTATCTCCTGGAAACGGACCCCCCAAAAGACGTTTTGCAAATGATGGACAGTTACCTTGCTTTGCCGGAGGTGGAACAGGCTACTCCGTCATTTATCAAAGTGCCTGCAGGTATATCTGCGGGCTCCGGGATCTCACAAAATACACTTGCCGGGTTCTCTGCGGATAGCGACAGTATCTGGATGCCAAACGACCCCATGTTTTCAAACCATTGGAGTTTCAACAATACCGGTCAACAAGACGGATTGCCCGGCGCAGACATCAGTATGCCGGAGGCGTGGGCAATTGAACAGGGCGACACAACAGTGATTGTGGCAGTTGTTGATGGCGGAA
>SKTQ01000039.1 GCA_007122505.1 Bacteroidales bacterium
AATTATTTTTACTGGCAGGAATTGGAATAAAAAAACAGGCAATCACTTTTTATAAAGGATTGCCTGCTGTTGTTACGTGTTGGTGGGTGACTAATGGGATTCGAACCCACGACCCTCAGAACCACAATCTGATGCTCTAACCAGCTGAGCTATAGTCACCGTATAATTGCGGTGCAAATATACAGCTTTTTTTACGAAATTTGCGACACAGGATAAAAAAAATTAAGCCCGCAATTGCAGCATGATCCAACCCATTAGGCGATTTATTCGCCTGGAACATATTCGTCATTTTCTGACCCTGTTTTCCAGCTCCGTGGTGGGACAAGGGCTGGCGCTGGCGCTTGCACCCGTGCTTTCCCGGCTGTTCACTCCCGGAGATTTCGGCCTGTCGGCTCTTTACCTGAGCATACTCAGCGTGCTGTCCGTGTTCTCGACCGCAAAGTATGAACAGGCAATCATGTTGCCCAAAAACAATGAAGACGCCATCCATATCTTCAGGTTAGTGATCGCTTTGGCTGCCCTGGTCTCACTGATTTCCCTTCTTCCTATCATTTTCCTGAATGCCGGGATATCGCGTTTACTCGGCAATCCGGACATCGCAGCCTGGCTGTATATATTGCCTCTCAGCCTGATGGTGCACGGGTTGCTGCAGGCATCCACCTTTTATGCCAACCGCAGCAAGGCGTTTCCTCAAATGGCCCGTACCACCCTGATCCACCAGGTGTCTGCCAACGGGATCAAGGCAGGCACCGGCTGGCTCCAAACCAGCTTTAACGGACTGATCACAGGGCAGGTTGCCGGACAATTGCTCGCTATGACCTACATTTTCCGGCATGCCATTCGCCAGATCAGCAAACAACGGATACGGTTTTCCGTCAAATCCATCCGTCAGCAAGCTTCGGTTTACATACAGTATCCGCGCTTCAACATGCTGATGAGCCTCACAAACAACCTGTCCGGGAGTTTACCTATCTTCCTGTTTACATGGGGGTTTTCTCCGGAGGCCGCGGGTCTTTATGCGTTTGGATACACCTTTGTATTCCGGCCGCTGGGACTGTTTTCACAATCAACGCAACAGGTGTTGTCGCAAAAAATGATAGATAATTATCACAAAGGAGTGGCCATCTATCCCACTTTGAAAAAAATGACCTTTCGTTTTGCATTGGCAGGATTATTACCCCTGCTGATTATGGCAATTTGGGCACCCGGTATTTTCTCTTTTGTTTTTTCTGAAACTTATGAAGCATCAGGCCGTTACCTGCAAATCCTCAGCCCCTGGCTGTATATGGTCTTCCTTGCCAGCCCGCTGACTTTTCTGCACGAATTGTTTTTCAGGCAAAAAACAGCCATGATTATAGATCTCGTTTACCTGATTTTGCGTTTCTTTGCCCTGATGGCCGGCATCTGGATGCAGGATTTGATAATGGCCCTGATCCTGTTTTCAGGTGTTGGAACCCTGGTGATTGGATATAAGTTATGGTGGTTCCTGATGCTCGCAAAACGTGCATCCGGGTTGAAAGAACAATCCACGGAGATATCCTAAAAAAACAAAGATGTAAATCAATGACGCCTGTAAAGCCCGGAAAATGACATCATTGCAGCCCATATCTGTCCTCGTGCTCCCGTCATGGTATCCGCCAAAGGGGGGAGAATTTTTCAGGGAACACAGTCAGGCTATAAGGGAGGCCGGTGTGAATGTACATGTACTCGCAGCCGTTGAAACGGGCATCCGAAATGGTTTTCGCGATTATCTGCAACCCGGCAAACTGCAAGCTCATGGCAAAGAAGCCATGGATTTACCTGAAACCATCAACACATTTAGACGCATTCCCCTGATGAACCGGCTAAACACCCGCAGATGGACAAGATACATGCAGAAGATGGTTGAAAACCACATCAACCGATTCGGTAAACCTGACCTTTTCCAGGTGCACAGCAGCATGTGGGCGGGACTTGCTGCTGTTGGTCTGTCCAAATCACTGGATATACCTTACGTGCTGACCGAGCATCGCGGCCGCTTTACCGGTATTGGCGAACAGGCCGTTAACCTGATCAAACCATGGCATGTACCTTTGTTGAAAAAAAGTTTCAGGCATGCGGCAAAGATTGTCCCCGTGAGTAAGGCGGCAGGAAACAGAATTCTTAACATATATCCGGAGGCCTCTTCCAAAATGATGATCATTCCCAATATGACAGACACAGCCTTTTTCTCACCGGCCAGACAACCATCGGAAAATCAATACCGTTTATCCGGCGGCAGGCCATTCAGGTACCTGTGTGTTACCAGCCTGGAAGAGATCAAGGGAATTGACATCCTTTTAACGGCTTTTTCCGAATTGAACAGAAATCATAAGATAGATGCAGAATTGATAATCGTGGGTGACGGCCCTCTAAAGAATCGCCTGCAAAGACAATGTAACGAGCTGGGTATTGACGGCAGGGTTACATTTACCGGTTATGTTCAAAAGAAGGACCTCCTGCCCTATTTCCACCAGGCAGATGCATTTGTATTGCCTTCGCTGTTTGAGTCATTTGGAATCGTGCTCCTGGAAGCCATGGCATGTGGCCTGCCGGTTGTGGCGACAAAAAGCGGTGGCCCGGAAGAAATCATCGGCAGTCACTGTGGGTTGCTCACTGAACCGGGTAACACCGAAGCTCTCGGAGTCGCGATGAAAAAACTGGTACAACAATATCACGTTTACAATTCACAAATTATCCGGGCTTTTGTTGTCAGGAATTACAGCAGACAGCATATTGCCGATCAATATGTTAAGTTGTATAATCAAATTATTGATGAGAGGAAGAGACCGCTTTGAATGGGCAAGCATCATAACGATGTAAACGCATGATTTTGCAACAATAATCAAAATAATTATGTCACGCGTATCGCTTGTGTACAATGATGGCTTCCGTTGGGTGAAAGAAAACAATATTTCTTTCAAAGGCTATTTTTTTGATCAGAACGGAAAGTTTTTTACAGATTCCGGGGCAATTTCACTATTTCGGGAAATAGACAGCAAGGATGCTTTGCTAAGTCTGATGCGGGAACTGGACGGTGCATTCAGTGTAATTATCCAACTGGAAAAACATGTTTTGATTGGCGTGGATGCCATGAGCATGTTTTCGCTATACTATATCCCAACTGCAGAGGGATGGCTGATCAGCGATTCTGCACATGTGACCGCCAAAAACCTGCCCGAATTAAGGCTGAACGCAGAGGCCGTACCGGAGTTTCAACTGGCGGGGTTTGTACTGGGAAAAGAGACACTGTTTCGTGATGTATTCAAAAGTCAGGCGGGAGAAGTCCTTTTATTGCAGGATGACGGCGGTTTGCAGCGCAGTTGTTATCATTATTACCTGCCTTCCAGGTTTTATGCAGCGCAACCGGAACATCTCACCGAACGGTTAATTGACATTCTCCATGGTGTATCAAACCGGTTGATTGCCTCTCTCCGGGGTAAAACAGCCGTTATCCCCTTAAGTGGAGGTTATGATTCCCGGCTGATTGCCACCATGCTGAAAAAAGCAAATTACCGGGATGTGATCTGTTTCACCTATGGGAAGCCGAACAATGAATCGATGCTTAGCCAAAAGGCGGCGGAAAGGCTTGGTATCCCATGGATTTTTATTGACTACCGGGATATTGATCCGCAAGCTTATCTGGAAGATCCTCTGTTCAGGAACTACTGCGACCAGTTGGGTAACGCCACTTCCATGCCCTTTCTCCAGGAATTCTTTGCGGTGAAACATATGCAAGACCGTGGGTTGATTCCTGATGACGCCATTTTTATTCCGGGGCATACGGGGGATTATATTGCCGGAAGCTATGTTGAAAAGACCATCCGTAAAAAAAACGACCGTGAAGACCGGCCCAAGGCCATTGCACGAAAGTATTTCGGGTTTAGACCGCAAACCGGGCATGACAGGAAACATCTTACAGACAGGCTGGGAAAGTGGTTTACAGACTATTCTATGCCTGAAGCAATCGGTGATGCCCGTTACGATGTATATACTGAGGATTGGGACCTGAAAGAGAAGTTTTCAAAATTTGTTTTCAATGCCGCCGGGGTGTTTCCCTTTTTCGGTTACGAATACCGGCTTCCTTTGTGGGACAGGGAGTTCAGAGACTTTTTCAGAGAGGTTCCCTTTTCGGTCAGGTCCTACAAATTGCTTTACGACCGTGTGCTTGAAGAAGCGTTTTTCAAACCGCAGGGTGTCTATTTCGGTGATCAGGAGTTAAAAGAGCGGTCCGGTGATTTACGCATGCAACAACTTCGAAAATTTCTCCGGCCGTTTATTCCCGGTCATGTGAGGGAAAGGCGAATGATAGAGAGGGACTACCTGCTGTATCATACATTTACAGGAGCAATGAAAAAGGAAATGACAGATAAAGGCATTGTTTTACCCTCCGGGATAAACCATTTCAATGCCATCATCTGCCACTGGTATGTAATGAAAACCAATGAGTTTGCGCAATTACCGAGGTGACAGACAGATTTGCTTCACCATCCGGTGAATCTGCTGCCTGCGAAAACTCTGCTCAGCTGATTTTATTCCTTAATTTTTCCCTGGTAAGATGACACAAAGGCGTCCAGGTCTGCATTTTCTCTGTAGGCACCGGTGTGGAAAAATGCAAGTACCGCTTCCATTCTTTCCGGCGGGCGGAAACCCGGTATTGCTGTGATGAGTTGCATTTCCTCGTTGAAAAAGGCGACCGAGGGATAACTCATACGTCCTTGCAGCAGGGCTATGGCAAAGCTGTGGGTTGCACGGCGCTGACCGATGTTTTCATTTTCAAAGGTATTGCCCTGGAAAACGATAGGCTCTTTTTGTTCTGCATTCAGTTTCACAGGATAAAAGTTGTTATTCAGATATTCTGCGATCACAGGATGTGCATAGGTTTCGCTGGTCATGCGTCGACACCATCCACACCAGTCCGTATAGACGTCAACAAAAACCATTCGTGGTTCTTCCTTAACTTTTTCCTGTGCCTCTTCCATTGTTAACCATTGAACACCTTCATCATTGGACGAGGCCACGATGGGCATGGCGATTAAAAGAGTGAGGAAAATAACGGATGTTTTTAACCAGTTAAGCTTTTTCATAAAATGTCGTTTTTATCAGGGGTACAAAATTACAATGAATTCTTTGACAAAATTAATATCATAACCATAAACACATCCTAAAGCATATTGTTTGTTATTTTTGCTTTATTTTGCAATTCAAGTAAGAAGCTTTTCATTGTGGGAATCGGTTAAAACCTTTTTCCCTGTAAAAGATTATTGGCATGTTTTTCCGGCGCCGGCCCATGCGGATGTTGTCTCCCGGCCAGATCACCTGGCGGAAGTTTCTTCGAATACCCACTGCCATTGCAGGCATGCTGTGGATCGTTTTTATTGCTTTGCTTGCATTATCAGGTTACCTGGTTATTCCTGACCAAACGCCTTTTGCGAACCACCAGCAGCTGGAAATTGCCACCCATCCTCCCGGCACCCGGATGACCATGTTATATATTACCAAAAACCAGGAGTATAAAGCTCCTCACCTGTTGCAGCGCATGTTCTTCGGCAAACCCAAGCCTTACCACACCATTCCTGTTCAACATGTTATCTTCAGTGCGGACACGTTATTTTTTGAGGCCTATGCGGGGCAGCCAGGATATCCGGGCATGGAGGGATACTACAATGTGGCTGATGTTTTATATCCCATTGACAGGGAATGGGAACCAGTTCAGATTGCCCCTGACAGCCTGAAGTTTAAAGACATACACGGGAATTTTATCCGGCGAAGCATTGAAGAGATGGTACGGGAAACAGTGCGGACCAACATCCGTGAAAGGCGATTTCTGCTGGGAACAGACCGTTTTGGCAGGGATATGTTGAGCCAGTTGGTAATTGGTGCCAGGGTATCCTTATCTGTTGGGTTCATTGCTGTTTTTATTTCACTGGTGATTGGCATCACCCTTGGGAGCCTTGCGGGTTTTTTCAGGGGCAGAACAGATCAGTTGATCGTATGGCTTATCAACGTTGTGTGGTCTATTCCTACGCTGCTGCTGGCTATAGCCATTACCTTTGCTTTGGGGAAGGGATTCTGGCAGGTGTTTGTGGCGGTTGGCCTCACCATGTGGGTAGAGGTTGCCCGCCTGGTTCGGGGCCAGGTGATCAGTGTGCGTGAACAACCATTTGTGGAATCAGCCAGGGCTTTGGGTTTGGGGAGCTTTCGTATTATCCGCAGGCATATCTTACCGGTTATCATGGGGCCTGTAGTTGTGATATCGGCCGCCAATTTTGCCTCGGCCATCCTTATAGAGGCAGGGTTAAGCTTTCTCGGCATTGGTGTGCAGCCACCAATGCCTTCCTGGGGTACGATGATCAGGGAGCATTACGGCTATATTATCCTGGACAAGGGTTACCTGGCGTTTTTGCCTGGTTTTGCCATTATGCTGCTTGTACTTGCATTTATGCTTGTCGGAAATGGGTTGCGCGACGCTCTGGACAAGACCGGAGGAGAATGATCTGCCCGCATCTTACTCAGCTTTGTTACCCAGCATTGGCACAAAACGAAAGTATCCAAAGCGTTCTTCTTTGGTTTCGCCTTCACCGGTTTTTATGATGCGCTTCATCACCTGTGTGTCGCCGGCTCCAACGGGAATAACCAGCGCACCATCTGTTTTTAGTTGTTCAATGAGCGCTTCAGGTATATAAGGTGCGGCAGCAGTAACCAATACACGGTCAAAGGGGGCGAAGGCAGGCAGGCCTTTGTATCCGTCGCCGTAAAAGAGTTTCACCTTGTAATTCATTTTATCCAACAACTCCCGCGTTTTCGCATACAGGGAACGGTGTCTTTCAATGCTGTACACACGTGCACCCATTTCCGCAAGGATGCATGCCTGGTATCCGCTGCCGGTACCTATCTCCAAAACCTTCATCCCTTTTTCTACATTCAGCAACTGCGTTTGATAGGCTACGGTATATGGCTGGCTGATGGTTTGCCCTGAACCAATGGGGAAAGGCTTGTCCTGGTAGGCAATTTCCACAAAAGAGGAATCCAGGAAAAAGTGGCGCGGCACTGCTTCCAGGGCTGTCAAAACTTTTTCATCACGAATACCTTTGGAGCGAACCTCTTCCACCAGTTTCCTGCGTAGACCCTTATGCCGGTATGAGTCAATCATTTGCAATCAGTATTTGGGGAACATCCTGTTTCCATTTCCGGGTTGCCCCGATGAAGCCGGAATAAGCCGGTGCTACGGATTATTGTCTGCGTATATGAACACTGTTTTATTCAATATGCGAAAATAATCATTTCAGACACCATAAAAAACTATACTTTTGCAAAACATGCAAGAAAAACCAACTTTTTACGGTCTATGAAAAAGAAAATCGGTGTTCTGGGTGCCGGACACCTTGGAAAAATTCATATCAAATGCATTCTGGCATCTGATTTTTTTGATTTGGTCGGCTTTTATGATCCGGATACTGAAACTGCAGAATCTGTTGAAAAAGCATTTAATATTCAGCGTTTTGATTCCGATGAAGCATTGATTGCATCGGCGGATATTGTGGATATCGTTACACCGACGATTTCTCATTATGATTGTGCATCAAAAGCCATAAGGCATGGCCGCCATGTGTTTATTGAAAAGCCACTCACCACCACCCTTTATGAGGCAAAAAAGCTGATAGACCTGGCCGACGAGGCCGGTGTGAAGGTGCAGGTGGGGCATGTGGAGCGTTTTAACCCGGCTTTTCTGGCTGCCAGACCTTATCTGAAGAACCCCATGTTCATTGAAGCGCATCGCCTGGGTCAGTTTAACCCCAGGGGTACCGACGTTCCTGTAATCCTGGATTTGATGATCCATGACATTGATATCATTTTAACGGTTGTGGATTCAACCGTAAAAAAAATATCAGCAAGCGGTGTGGCTGTGGTTTCCGATACGCCCGACATTGCCAATGCACGTGTGGAGTTCAGTAATGGCTGTGTAGCCAATCTTACCGCCAGTCGCATCTCCATGAAAAACATGAGAAAAACAAGGTTTTTCCAACACGAAGGATACATTGCTGTTGATTTTCTGTCCAAAGAAACCCAAATCATCCGCATGAAAGACGTTGTTGCCAGTCCGGATCCTTTTGCCATGGTCATTGACCTGGGGCCCGAAAAGAATCAAAAACAGATCTGGGTGGAAAAACCCGAGATAAAGCCGATTAATGCAATTCAAACGGAGCTGGAAACGTTTTATGAATCTGTCGTTAACAACACAGAACCCTTGGTCAGCATTATGGATGGATATGCATCCCTCGAGCTGGCTTACCAGGTGATGGAAAAAATCGAGGACAATGTGCAGATAATCGGAAGTTAACAGACTTTCCCGTTGTTGTTTTCCATCAGACAGTTGTTTTGTCAGATTGTACAATATGTTCTTTTAACAGTCGTTATGATTTTATAATTCCCGGCTTTTTATTTCCCTGTTAAAACCGGTAATGGCCCCGGCAACCGGGCAAGGTTAATATGCTGTTCCGAAATGAAACAAACTCCATGGATAAACGTCTACAAAGACTGCAAATCATAAAATTTATATTTTTTGATTTTCTGGCAGCGGCATTGGCCTGGTTTCTTTTTATCAATATCCTGAGTGCCAATAATGGATTTGCTTTCAATAAGTTTAAGGAACAGCTGTTTATCCAGGAAAACCTGATTCTCGGACTGATCGTCATTCCCTTTTTCTGGTTGCTGCTTTACTACCTGAGCGGTTCTTACAAAAACGTATTCCGCCGTTCGCGGCTTGGCCAGTTCGGACAAACGATTTTCACTACGGTGATCGGTGTGCTGGTGATCTATTTTGTGATTCTTCTTGACCAGGCAGTGTCAGCCAGCAAAGGATATTACCAGTCGCTGGTTTTGTATTTCGCCCTCCATTTGTTTTTTACCTCTATATTCCGGTTTATTCTCTCCACACGAATAAGCCGTAAGATCCACAAAAGAATCATCGGGTTCAATACCATTATTGTAGGAAGTCAGAAAAGGGCCATCGAGATCACCAAAGAGCTGGAATCACAGAAAAAGTCTGCCGGCAACAAGTTGATCGGGTTTGTGAATGTGAGTGACCACGACGAATATCCCATGGAGGCATACCTGCCAAGGCTTGGCAGTTTTGATGAAGTGGTTGATATCATCCAAAAGTACAATGTGGAAGAAGCGATCATTGCCATGGAGACGCGTGAAAACAAAAAGATCAGTCGTATCCTGACCGATTTGTATTCAACCGATGTAGTGGTAAAGATCATTCCTGAAATGCATGACATCCTGCTTGGCTCAGTGAAGATGACTTCCATTTTTGGTACCCCGCTCATCCAAATACAATCTGGCTTGATGCCCGCCTGGCAGCAATCAATCAAACGCTTTATCGATATTGTGGTGTCCATTGCCTGCCTGATCCTGCTTTCTCCCGTGTTTTTGGTTACCGCCATCATTGTAAAATTAACTTCAAAGGGGCCAGTTTTTTATAAACATGAACGGATTGGACGGCATGGCAAGCCGTTTATGATGCATAAATTCAGATCGATGTATGTTGATGCTGAAAAAAACGGCCCGCAATTATCTTGTGCGGATGATCCGCGTATTACACCATTTGGCCGGTTTATGCGAAAAGTAAGACTGGATGAGATCCCACAGTTTTACAATGTCCTTCGCGGTTACATGTCGCTTGTAGGGCCCCGCCCTGAACGACAGTTTTATATTGATCAGATTATCAAGAAAGCACCGGAATACAAATTGCTCCAAAAAATCAAGCCCGGCGTTACCAGCTGGGGACAGGTTAAGTATGGTTATGCAGAAAATGTGGATGAAATGATCGAGCGTCTGAAGTATGACCTGTTATATCTCGAAAACATGTCGCTGGCTGTCGATTTCAAAATCTTGATTTACACGGCGCTGATCATCGCACAGGGCAGAGGTCAGTGATGATCACAGCAACCCTTGCTCAATGAGTTGTACAATTTCCTCTATGCGCCGGTCTTCTCCATACGGGTCATATTCTGTTTTGAGGTTGTAGCCAAATAAACGTCCCAGGGACTGCCAGAAAACAGCAGAAAACACTCCCCTGAACTCTCTGAGAATATCGTAGGTTGTATGTTCGGTTTCCCGGTCTATCAGTTTTATGAGGATCAGTCCCTGGCTGATGGTTAGCCGTTTGAGGTCATCTTCAAACCGTTCCAGCAATTCATCCTCTACTTTGCTGATATAGGCACGCCGTTCACGTTCGTTTTCAATGGTCAACAATTCGTGACTGTATTGGGAAAAAAGTTGTCCGGCGAGTTTTGCATAGGGGTAAACGCGTTTAACGTTTCTGACGGTACGGTCGTAGCGGTATTGTTGCCATCGGTTTCTGGTACTTCTGTTGGCAACCACCTCCACAGGTTGTAATTCGATAATTATCAGTGTATCGCCATTCTTTACACGTGCAACGGATCTGTCACCGGTAATGTCTTTGTATGCAGGGTCATCACCGGCCGGTTGCAATGCTGCAAATAACGGATCACTGTTTACAACCGTGCAAAAAAAGATGAGAATGAGGGTATACAAAAAGTGCATAACTGTTGCATCCGCGTTTTTCTTTTATCAAAACGTTTGAAGATACAAAAAATTTCAGAAGTTTACAAGAATCAGGAAGCAACCCTTAAGCGGCCAATTTTAGACTTATCAAGCCGCTGCTCTGCGTAGTCCAGCGTAATGTGAAAGTCACCTTCGGCATTGTCAGAAGATGGGATTTCGTACATTGCATCCAGCATGATCACTTCACAGATGGAACGAAGTCCCCTGGCACCCAGCTTGAATTCAACGGCTTTTTCTACAATATAATCCAGCACATTTTCATCAATGACCAGTCGCTTGTTATCCATTTCAAACAGTTTTGTGTACTGCTTGATCAGGGAATTTTTCGGTTCTGTAAGGATTTGTCTTAAGGCCTGTTTATCCAAGGGGTTCAGATATGACAATACAGGAAGCCGGCCTACCAGCTCCGGTATCAGGCCATAGCTTTTCAGGTCCTGTGGGGCGACATACTGAAGGATGTTATCTCGATCGATCTGGCCGGTTTTCTGTGCACCATAACCAATGGCATTGGCCTGCATTCTGGACATTATTTTTCGTTCGATGCCGTCAAAGGCACCACCGCAGATGAACAGTATTTTCTGGGTGTTTATCTGGATCATTTTTTGTTCGGGGTGCTTGCGACCACCTTGGGGCGGAACATTTACCACCGCTCCTTCCAGCAGTTTTAGCAAGGCTTGCTGTACACCTTCTCCGGAAACATCCCTGGTGATGGAAGGATTATCGCTTTTTCTGGCAATTTTATCAAGCTCATCTATAAAAACAATTCCCCTTTCGGCTGCCGCAACATTGTAGTCGGCCACCTGTAACAGTCTTACCAAAATGCTTTCCACATCTTCACCCACATAGCCGGCTTCTGTCAGAACGGTAGCATCGGCTATACAGAACGGCACTTTCATTTTTTTCGCAATGGTGCGCGCCATTAGTGTTTTTCCCGTTCCCGTTTCTCCCACCAGCACGATGTTGGATTTTTCAAGTTCCACACCATCCACTTCGTCGTCTTTCGGCGATGCGTAATTGATACGCTTGTAATGGTTGTAAACGGCCACTGACAGCACTTTTTTGGCATCTTCCTGTCCGATCACATACTGATCCAGGTGTTTTTTAATTTCGACAGGCTTGAAAAGCTTGAATGACGGGATTCTTTTTTTCTCTTCCTGGGCTTTTTCCTCATCCACGATCGATTTGGCCTTTTCGGCACAACGCTCGCAAATTTGGGCTTCCAGACCGGAGATCAGCAGCTCTACATCATCCGCATTGCGGCCACAAAATGCACATTTTTTGGTTTGCTTTGCCATTGCCTTTCTATTGGTTCAAACAATAACCCTTTACTTCTCTGTTGTTTTTTTGTTTGAAATCAACACTTCATCAATCATCCCATATTCTTTGGCTTCCTCAGAGGTCATCCAGTAATCGCGGTCGGCGTCTTTCCAGATCTTTTCATAATCCTGGTTGGAGTGTTTGGCAATGATCTGGTAGAGTTCTTTTTTGATTTTCTGAATTTCGCGCGCTGTGATTTCGATATCGGAAGCCTGTCCTTCTGCGCCGCCCATTGGCTGATGAATCAGTATGCGGCTGTGTTTCAGGGCCGTTCTTTTCCCTGTATGTCCGGCACTGAGTAATACAGCTCCCATGGAAGCGGCCATACCTGTACAAATGGTAGCCACATCGGGGGCGATATACTGCATGGTATCATAGATGCCCAATCCGGCATATACAGAGCCTCCCGGTGTATTCAGATAAATCTGAATATCTTTTTTTGGATCAACCGATTCCATGTACAACAGCTGTGCCTGGATAATATTGGCCACATAATCATTGATGGGGACCCCAAGAAAGATAATACGGTCCATCATCAAACGGCTGAAGACGTCCATGGTTGCTATGTTTAGCTGCCTTTCCTCAATAATGGTGGGGCTGATATAGTTTCCGTACACAGAAGTATAGTCATGCATGGTGATACTGCTGATTCCCCTGTGTTTTACGGCATATTTATGAAAATCGCTCATTTTTGACATGATCTTTTGTTTTTTAATTTATGATGATGCTTCTGAATTGCGGCTATCATTTTAATTATCAAGGTCTTCCTGGCTTTCATCGCCGGTGTCAGGCTTTGACACACCGGTATCTGCTTCTTTGGGTTTATACATTTCAGTAACAAGCTTCACGAAATCATCATAACTTGTTTCCACTTTATTAATTCCAAGTTTTTCCTTCAGAAGAACAAGTGTTTTTTCATCAAACAGGTGGTCATATACTTTTTTCACCTCCTCCTCTTTTGAAGAAATGTTTTTAACATATTCATCGAGCATTTCCTGGGGAACGTTTTCCTGGCCATATTGTTTGAGCTGAATCCTGATATAATCCTCCAGATGCTGTTTTACCTCTTCCGGTTTAACTTCAATTCCATATTTTTTCAACAAATGGTTTTCAAGGAGTTGCCATTTGAATGTATCGGAGAACTGATTAAATTCTGCTTCAACCTTCCCGGGCGTCAGTTCTTCCTTGTTGGATTCCAGCAGCCATTTTTTCAGAAATGCCTCGGGCAACGGCAGATCAGCCATTTCAACCAGCTTGTCAACCGCTTGTCGTTTAAATAATTTATCGGCATCCGCCTGGTATTGTTGACTTACCTGGTTTTTGAGATGCTCCCTGAACGCTTCTTCTGTTGTGATTTCCTGGTCGGGAGCTGCTTTTTTGAAGAATTCCTCATTCATATCGGCGGGTTCCACCCTGCTGATACTTTCAACCGTAAACCTGAAGAGGGGGCTATAATTGTCCAATTCTTCCTTTTTAACACCGATCATGGCGGCAGCTTCTGATTCTGATTCGACTGCTTTCAGAACATCCATGACAACCTGCGTTCCAACTTTACTGCCAACCAGTTTGTTTCTGACATCTTCATCACGGACATATTTGACAAAAAGATTGGCACTGTGCGTATATCCGTCTGTTTTTGGGGTTTCCTCATCAGCCATTTCCGCAAACTCACCAAAGAGCACGTCATTTTCTTCGGCTGTACCGGGATTGACCATTTTTCCGTAGCGTTTCCGGATATCCTGCAAATAATTATCCACTATGTCATCTGCAACCTGAATAACATGGTAATCCACAGTGATATCCTGTGAGAGCTCCAGATCAATTTCCGGCGCAAGCCCAATTTCATAGCTGAATTCAAATTCCTTTTGGTTGTCCCAGTCTATGTGTTCGGCATTTTCATGATCGGGAAGCGGATTTCCCAGGATATTTAGTTCTTTCTCCTTAATGTATTCATACACTGCATCGGCAAGGATCTTGTTTACTTCTTCCAACAAAACGCTTTTGCCATACATTTTGTTGATCATTCCTCTTGGCACTTTGCCGGGTCTGAAGCCGGGCATTTGGGCCTTTTTCTGTAATTTTTTCAACTCCTTCTCTACAGGTTCCCGGTAGTCGTCCTCTCCGATTTTTATCTTCAATACTGCTTCCAGCTCACCGTTCTGTTCCAGAATAATATCCATTTTTTTGTTTTTGATTGATGTATGTTTCCACTCTTGCTTAACTGTTTATCTCATTGAAATCTATGCGAAACCGGTCAGATGTTTCTGTGCGGGTCCGTGATGAAATAAGCTTTGTAAAACGATGCCATTGGTAATGTTACTTATGGATTGATTTACAACACTTGGAAACCAATTTATTGTGGTTTTGCCTTGATACTTATAATTAATGGCTATGCTCGCATTGCTAAAAGGCGCGATATTCAGAAGACAGCCTTTTCATTAACTTTTTTTGTGCGGATGAAGGGATTCGAACCCCCACGCCTTTCGGCACCAGATCCTAAGTCTGGCGCGGCTACCAATTACGCCACATCCGCCAATTCAGCTATCGGACAGACCATCCAAAAGCGGGTGCAAATATACGGATTTTTAATTGATTGGGGCAGGGGTTCTATTCACCAACAGCATTATTTTTTTCAGGGGCTGCCTGCGGGATAGTGAATGAGAAAACTGAGCCTTTTCCTTCTTCACTTTGCACTTGCATCCGACCACCTTGTTTGTGCACAAATTCATTGCAAAGAAGCAGTCCCAACCCACTGCCCTTTTCGTCCATCGTACCGTAAGTGCTAAACAAAGAATCGATCCGGAAAAGCTTTTTTTGGTCCTTCACGGATATACCCACGCCATCATCATGCACCGATACTTCAAGATAGCCATTTGTTTTGCTGGCTTTTATTTTGACCCGGCCACCGGGATGGGTATATTTTAAGGCATTGGAGATCAGGTTTCGAATAATGGTATCTGTCATATTTACATCACCCCAGACTTCCATCCGGACTGACAACAGATTGACGATCTGAATATTTTTGTCGTCGGCCGCCCTTGAAAAAAGATCCACATTCTCTTTTACAATCTCATTGAGATCAAAATACGCGGGTTGATATTTTATTTGTCCGGTTTGGCTACGCGACCATTGCAAGAGGTTTTCAAGCAAACTGTTGATATTCGCAACAGATCGATCCAGTTCTTTGGCCAGATCCTTAAGCTCGTTTTTTGACAAATTATCGATATCTCTTTTCAAAATACGGGAAAAACTGACAATTGAAGCAAAAGGATTACGCAAATCATGGGAAATGATAGAGAAAAATTTGTCTTTGGTCCTGTTGATCTCAATCAGATTACTCTCGGATACCAGCAGTTTTTCATTCAAATCCTCGACCTTTTTCTTCTCGGTCAGCAGGCTGGCATTCAATTCCTGAAGCTGTTGATTTGTTCTGCTGATTTCTTCCTTTTGCGATTCCAGCACTTTGTTTGTCTTACGCATTTCAAGAAAACGTGTATAAAGCAGAATAAGCAGTGCGAGGATGAGAAAAATTACCAGGATCAAAAAATTCCTGAACTGTTTTTGTTTTTCAAGGTTCAGTTCCTTGATGCGGTTGCTTTTGCGCAGCAGCTGTATCTCGTTTTCCTTACGCTCCCTGTCATACATCAGTTTTATTTCAATGGCCCGCCTTCGGCTTTCTTCAGTATACAAGCTGTCTTGCAAATTAAGATAAAGTTCCTGGTAATGGAAGGCTTCCGAATAATTTTCCTGTAAACCCAATAGCCGGCTCATTTTTTTGTAGTTCTCCAAAACGAGAACAGGAATTCCACCCTGCATTGCGATGGAAAGGCTTTTTTGCAGGTTTGCGGAGGCCTTCTGATAATCTTGCAAAACGGTATAGAGCTCGCCCAAATCACTAAAAACCTTTGCAGCTCCCCACTCATCACCGATGGATTCGTATAATTCCAGTGTCTTATACATCTGTTCGGCAGCTGCCGTGTAGTCTTCCATCAAAAACAGAAGATATCCTATGTCTCTTTTAACATTGGCCAACTGCCTGGTCTCAAAGCTCCCTGCCCATATTTCTCGTGAAGCTTCCTGGTATTCCAAAGCTTCTTTGTAATTTCCACGTCTTTGGCTTACCCTGCCAAGGTTATTCAAAGAATAAGCAATGTCAACGGGGTTTCCGATTTCCTTGGTAATTTGAAGTGATCGCATATGGTATTCTTCGGCTTTGTCCAAATCTCCCTGGCGCATATATACAATGCCGATATTATTTAAAACGGAAGCTGAGCGTGCAATGGAGTCCATCTCTTCATACATTTGCAAAGCTTCAATATAATACTCGAGGGCTTTGTCAAAATGGCCCTGCTCCGCAAACAAGATACCAATATGATTTCCGGTACGGGTATAACCATAAATATTGTCAATTTCCTTATATATAGAACGGGCTTCCTTCAAATAGTCAAAAGACTTGTTAAAGTTTCCAAGGCGCCAGTAAACATGACCAACGCTAACATTTGCCCTGGCTATTTGCCGGGGATAATTTAACTCACGTGCCAACATCAAACCTTGCTTGGAATAATCCATAGAAGCCTTGGGATCAATTGACCACAGAGCAAATCCCAAATTGATCAAAGCATCCATGTGCAATGAATCCGCTATATCCCTCTGCCGGATAACAGAGAGCAAACTGTCCACATTTGGGCTTGATGGTTGCCGTGTTTCGAAAGCCATGAGTTCACGACACGAACACAAAACCACCACCGCCAAAGTGGTAAGTAAAAAATATCTCAACACGATTACTACAAATTAATGTAATAGATATATGATATATAAGTAACCATCACACTACAAATATAAGTTTTTTTGGTGACAAACCACGATTTTTGCCTAATTATTTTTTATTTATCAAAATTAATGATGCCTTAACACCCTGGCCTTTTTATTTAGATTAAAAATAAATTAGCTTCTGCTTATTCCACAATTTGCCTATTAGAAATTTAATTAATATATTTCGGTACTTATTCTCTTATTCACCGAAACGGCCATTTCAACATGAATATAATCAAACGCATTATACAATTTATCATACCTCCTGAAGGTTGGCGAACCACTGTTCTGATCCTGGCAGGTATATTTACGGGGATTTTGTTGTTTGTCGTGCATGTTTCCAACGCAACTTCCTACATTTCGGATGAGCCAGAAACTTGCATAAACTGCCATGTGATGTATCCCTATTATGCATCCTGGGCTAAGGGCAGCCACGGTCGTGACGCCACTTGCAGCGATTGTCATGTTCCCCAGGACAGTTTTATCGGCAAGTATTATGTAAAGGCTACTGATGGGTTAAAACATGCTACATGGTTTACGTTTCGCTGGGAGCCCCAGGTAATCAGGATAAAAAACAGGGGTATCAATGTTGTCCAGGCAAATTGCATACGTTGCCATATTGACCTGGTTGATATGGTTCAGCTTGTTGAGGTAACGGGTAATAGTGCAAGAGACGGGGAGGGTAAGCTTTGCTGGGACTGTCATGTGGAAACTCCGCATGGGAGTGTAAGGAGTTTATCGGCTGCCCCGCATGCGCTTGTCGAACGCTTGCCCAGTGTTTTACCCTCGTGGCTGGAAGGTCTTACAGGAATTGAAAGCAGACGTTCAGAAAGAATTGTTGAATATCCAAAATAAACCTAAATACCAAAACACCATGAAGAATATTCAAGAAGTTACCAAACAAAAACCCTGGTTAAACTGGGTTTTGTTTTTTGCCACCGTTGTAATCGTATTTTTTATTGGCTTGCTGGCCGCATCAATTATTGAACGGCGCAGTGAAGCACAACTTTACTTCCAGATGGTAAGTGAAATACCTGACTGGGAACCGGACAATTCGGTATGGGGAAAGAACTTTCCGAGACAGTACGAACGTTACCGGATGACCCTTGATACCACGTTTGAAAGCAAGTATTACGGTTCGGTGATGATTGACTACCTGGAAAGATACCCTGAGTTGGTTGTGATGTGGGCCGGATATGCATTCTCAAGGGATTATAACCAGGGGAGAGGCCACTATTATTCAGTAGTGGATGTTCATAACACACTGCGAACCGGTGTGCCTCAACCCGCAACTTGCTGGACATGTAAAAGCACGGATGTTCCCAGGATGATGAATGAGCTGGGAGTGGAAGGTTATTATGCACAAACATGGGCGGAGATGGGACCAAATATTCAGCATCCCATAGGATGTCAGGATTGCCATGATCCGCGGACCATGAACCTGCGCATCACGCGACCGGCGCTGGTTGAAGCATTTGCCAGACAGGGCATTGACATTAACAATGCCACACATCAGGAAATGCGCTCGTTGGTTTGCGCACAATGCCATGTAGAGTATTATTTTGGAGAGAACAACTATCTTGTATTTCCCTGGGACGAAGGTTTTTCAGCCGAAGCCATGGAAAGGTATAAAGACAATATCGACCATGTTGACTGGGTGCATGCCCTCAGCAGGGCTCCCATGCTGAAAGCCCAGCATCCCGATTATGAGCTCTATATGACCGGAATTCATGCACAACGTGATGTTGCCTGTGCAGATTGCCACATGCCTTATATGCGAGAGGGAGGTATCAAATTTACCGACCATCATCTTGTAAGCCCGTTAAAAAAGGTGGATAAGGCTTGCATGGTATGTCACAGGCAGTCAGAATCGGAACTGATTGCAAGGGTTTACGAACAGCAGGACAAAGTCAGTGAGCTGCGAAAAATTGCAGAAAGAAATCTGGCCAGGGTACACATTGAGGCCAAGTATGCATGGGATGCAGGGGCAACGGCAGAAGAAATGGCGCCTGTGTTGCAATTGATCAGACATTCGCAATGGCGCTGGGACTGGGTTGCAGCAGCCAATGCCATGGGATTCCACTCTCCCTCAGAGGCGCTCAGGGTACTGGGAACTTCTATTCAAAAAGCCCAGGAGGCAAGTCTGAAACTTACATCCATTTTTCGAAAATATGACATAGACTATCCCATTGAAATGCCGGATATATCTACAAAGGAAAAAGCCCAGGAATTTATCGGGCTGGATATGGAGCAAATCAGGGCAGATAAAGGCCATTGGAAAGAAACCGTTTTACCCGATTGGCTGGGTCAGTATTAAGAACTGGAAAATGACCGGTAATTGATTTGGAAAGTTTTATTCGATATTGATACCGGCCACGGCTTCATTGATGTTGAGGATGGCATCACCGACCTTTTCACAGGATGATATGAGCTTATTAAAGTAGAATGCGCTTTTCACCCGGGTGGGTTCTTTTTCCATTTCCATGATTACCGCATCGCTGATTTGGTCGCGAAAACCATTGATGCTTTTTTCTATTTCATTGGCTTTTGAGAGGTTGTTTCTTGCTTCATGCGTACTTACCTGCATATTGGTCAGCATCAGCTCAAAGGCATTGTTAACAAGTTTAAACATCTCAAAAAGATCACTACGCTGTGCAGGTGTAAAATATATTTTCTCTTTTTTCTTTTCGGCAAGGAGGGATGACATTTTAAAGCAGTCGTCTCCAATTTTTTCGACTTCACTGCTTACAAGGCGCATCCGCCTTAGTTCCTCAGCCGAATGGCTAGTCAGTTGCTTCCTTGAAATCTTCACGAGGAATGTGGTGATTTCCACTTCAACACGGTCGGTGATTTCTTCATATTTGCTCACACGCTCCAGGATGTTCTGGAACTCTTTCTTATCCGTTTCAATAATCAGTGATGGGATAAAATTGAACATCCGGTGGGCAAGTTCTGCATATTTCCGCACTTCTTTCTTGGCCTGGAAAACGGACAATTCGGCCATATGAAGGAAACCACTGCTAAAATACTCCAATTGGGGGCGTTCGAATTTTTTTCCCCTTGAGGGGAGCATAAATTCCACAAACAACACCATGTATTTAATGAAGCCGATTAACACCAGCGTGTTTGTAATGTTAAACACGGTATGGAAAATGGAAAGGCCAATGGTGATCATGGTGAGATCCGTTACAGGTGATCCCAATCCAAATTGCACCATAAAATGGTCGATGTTATTCAGAAAAAACCGGAATAAAAACAGCATCCATATGATGCCAAAAATATTGAACACAGAATGTGCCAATGCGGTACGCTTGGCATACACATTACCTACCAGTGCAGCGAGGTTGGCCGTGATGGTGGTACCTATGTTTTCTCCCAAAACGATGGCAGCGCCATGCTCAAAGCCGATCCAACCATAATTACACATTACCAGGGTAAGTGCCATGGTTGCACTGGATGACTGCAATACGATAGTTAGCAGCGTGCCCAGGCCAAGAAACAAAAAGGTGCTGTAAACGCCATAATCTGTAAGGTCCTGCAGAAACTGGAACATCTGCGGATTGGTTTCAAGGTCAGGTACTGATCCACGAAGGAAATCCAGTCCCATAAACAGCAAGGCAAAGCCCAGCAATATCTGGCCAAGAGAGTTAAATCGTTCGCGTGAATTAAGCAAAAGCGGAAAACTAATGCCAATAAGAGGTATGGATAATATAGATATGTTATACTTGAATCCCAGCAGGGAAATGAGCCAGGCAGTGGTAGTCGTACCGATGTTGGCGCCCATGATCACCCCAATGGATTGGGTAAGCGACATCAGTCCGGCATTCACGAAGCTCACCACCATAACCGTGGATGCAGAGGAGGACTGAACCAGCGTTGTGAGCAAAAATCCTGTCAGAACACCTGCAAATCGATTGGAGGTCATCG
>SKTQ01000019.1 GCA_007122505.1 Bacteroidales bacterium
AAATACCTGGCGTTTACTGAAAGGGGAACACGCAGTCCGGAAGGGTTTGCAACAGGTATTGACCACCTGAAAGAGCTGGGCATCACACACGTCCATTTGTTACCTGTTTACGACTTTTATACCATCGACGAAACCCGCCTTGATGAACCACAGTTCAATTGGGGTTATGACCCGAAAAACTACAACGTGCCGCAAGGCTCTTATTCCACTGATCCCTTTGATGGAAATGTACGTATCCGCGAATTCAAAAAGATGGTTCAGGCACTGCATCAAAACGGCATTCGTGTGATCATGGATGTAGTGTATAACCATATGTATGATGCAGCCGGATCTCCATTTGAGCAACTGGCACCGGGCTATTTCTTCCGGCTGAACCCGGATGGCACATACTCCGATGGTGCAGCTTGCGGCAACGAAACCGCTTCCGAACGCGAAATGATGCGCAGTTTTATGATTGAATCACTGGTTTACTGGGCAGAAGAATATCGCATTGACGGATTCCGGTTCGACCTTATGGGACTCCACGACATCGAAACCATGAATCTGATCAGAAAAGAAATGGATAAGGTAAATCCGGATATCTTTTTGTATGGAGAAGGCTGGACAGCCGCCGACACTCCTCTGCCCTTTGAAAAACGCGCATTAAAGGCACATGCCAAAAAACTGGACCGGATCGCCGTGTTCAGTGACGATGTCCGCGACGGCATCCGTGGACACTGGATGCACAATGATGATCCGGGATTCATGGTGGGCGCCCCAAGCATGAAAGAAAGCATCAAATTTGGTGTGGTTGCATCCACGCAACACCCCCAGATCGATTATGCTCGGGTGAACTATTCCGATGCCCCCTACGCGGATAACCCACTGAAAACCATTACCTACGTCACATGCCACGACAACCCCTGCCTGTGGGACAAAATCGTTTATACATGCCCCGATTGCAGCAAAGAAGAAAAGCTGGCTATCCAAAAACTGGCAAATGCCATTGTACTCACCTCACAGGGAGTGGCTTTTTTACACGCAGGCGAGGAAATTGTACGCACAAAATTTGGGGAACACAATACATACAATCTCCCCGACTCCATCAACCAACTGGTTTGGAACAACAAAGCCGAGTATTACGATGTTTTTGCTTTCTATCGCGACCTGATTCAACTGCGCCGAAATCACCCGGCGTTCAGGATGGAGACCACCGAAATGGTTCAAGAACATCTGCATTTTCTGCATCACGACAGTGACAACGTGGTGGGATTTCGTCTCGGTGAACACGCCAACGGCGACAGCTGGAAAAACATCCTGGTGTTTTACAATGCCAATCCCCACAGGATAAAAACCGGCCTGCCCGAAGGCAGATGGCGTGCCGTGGCTACCAAATACGGAATCAATGAAAAGGGAGTGGATACCCCGGGATTCAACCATATCTTTGAAAATGAGGCTGAATTACCTGCCCGCTCGTTATTTATCCTGGTGGACCAGGAAAGTATCTGATCGCTCTCAACCGCAAATTGACTGTTTATCCGGTAAAACCTGATCAAAAAATAAACATCTCTGCCGGAAAACCAAAAAGAGAGGGATACCGCCTGGTATCCCTCTCTTTTTGTGCCCAACATGATCAATTATGAAATGTCAATCTTTTTCGGTGGCTTACGCTTTGCTTCTTCACGCTTGGGAATGGTGATCAGCAAAATACCATCCTTATGCTTTGCCATGATCTTTTCGGCATCCACCGCTTCAGGCAGTGTAAAAGAACGACTGAATGAAGTATAACTGAATTCTCTGCGCATGTACCGCCCATCTTCCTTTTGTTCATCTTTAAACTCTTTCTCTGAAGAAATAGTCAGCACATTGTTGTCAAGATCAACCTTGAAATCATTTTTGTCCAAACCGGGGGCAGCTACTTCAATCTGGAATTCATCACCTGTCTCTTTCACATTAACAGCAGGTGTGCTGATTCCCGGTCTGTCACTGAATACGCTGTCCATCCAGTCCTTGCCAAAAAAATCATCAATAAAGCTGGGCACATTGCCACGTGTTCTCCTTAACATCGGTAACATATCGCAACCCTCCTTTTTTGATTAATTGGTTAATAAAAAAATTTTCAAGCATAGCAATCCAATCATTATGCCAATATATAGCACTGACATACTTACAACGCATACAGCGACATAATGACATAATAATAAACATAATCTTTGCTTATTGCGCCATTTTGGCATAAAACAAAAGTAAAAACAGGCTTGAATTTCAATAATTTCCCTTTCGGGGGAAAAGGTTTTTCCGGGTGTTGGGGTATTTCACATCAGGTCCTTTCCAGCACAAACAGCTCGACATGCTCATCTTGCCTGATGCCGGCAACCCATGACTTTTGCTTACCGGGTTTATCAGAAACAGGTTTTTTGTCGTACCCGAGCAAATGAACATCATTGGAGAACTGTTGCAAGGATTCCACAATGGGGTTTAGGTTTGTTATCCCAGCTACCTGTGCAAAGTCGGAAAAAAGTATGGCAATGCGTGTACCCTTGGCGCAACTGGTCCTTATCTCGTTAAAAAAACGGTCAAAGAAATCATCAGAATAATAAGAAGCACTATCCATGGTTGTTTCGGCTTTTGCGGGTATCCAGGGTGGATTGAAAACCACCAGGTCATCGGGCCCGGGCACAAAACTTCCAAACAGATCAGCCTGTTCAGGAAAGATGACATCGCCATGCATTACGCCATGCCGGTGAAGCTCCTCCATCAACCCGAAAACCGCGTTGGGGTTTGTATCGGTAGCATGGATGAAGCCGATACCATGCTTTCTCATGATGAAAGACAGAATCCCACAGCCTGCGCCAATGTCTATCGCCCGGCGAAACCCTTTTTCAGATGATAACCATTGATCAAACAGGCGCAGGTGATCATAGCGGGTGGGAAAATACACCCCATAATATGGAAACAAGCGATGATTTATCATTGGGTATTGAATCCCTTTCTCATACCATTGCCGGGCACCATTCATCCCAAGGAAGTCAGCAAAACCAATATAATATTCATCATATTCGGGAAAAAATTCGGAAAGCCAGGGATTATGCGGTGATTTAAGAATAGTGGGGCGGCCATTCATAACCTTTATCCAAACGCGCGACTGGTATTTATGCAGCATACGCTTATACTGTCTCCATGAAGCATAATCAACAATGGGGGTTGATTTCAAACATTCTTTTTTCAGCCAGGAATGAATACCCAATGCAAATCCATGGGTGCCGGCAAGGAGCACTTCATAACCGCTGTCCAATGTTTTTTTGATCTGCCTGAACGGTGTGCCCGGTTTTATCTCCCTCATACCATCATCCGAAGTTCTGATGGCCGGTCTGACCAAATCACCGGGAATTTTAGCGGAAAACGTTTGCATTGCAGGTGTTATACGAGTTTTATCCAGCTTACTTCTCTGTCGAAAAGGAAACCCAGCTTTTTAACCAGGTTAATGGATTGGTGGTTGTGGGGCTCAATATTGACAAATACGGGTTTCTTTCGCAATTGTTTTTCAACGACCAAACAGCGGAGGATACTTTCGCCCAGCCCCTTGCCACGGTATTGCGGAATTACGTGCAGAAAGCCTAGTGATGCATCATCGTGGGTTAATCCCCAGCCAACAAGCTCACCGTTTACCCAAACACCGGCCGAAACATCCTTGGCCAAACGTTCCCTGATGTAGCCTTCCGACGTGAAGTCTCTGTAAGTGGAGTGTGAATAAACGTATGCCGCCATGTTGGGTTCAAGAGGTTTGAACAGAAAATCCGGCGGTTCCAGGGCCCTGTCTTCGGGTAAGTAATAACGGTGTGTGCTCAGCTTCCACTCAATTTTCCTGTTGTGGGTAAGAACCGGCAGCATCCACTCCTCCACATTGGCAAAATACAAGGTCTCAAAATCAAACTTTTCCAATAATGCCAGCAGATCTTCCGGATTTTCACCGAGAAGATAAGCCCATAAATAATCGCTGGTTCCACAAATCAGCACAAAATCACCATGTTGTAACCACTTTTTTACCGGGTAATTGTCAAAAAAACCCTTCACCGGCAAGCTTTGCAGCGGTTTTTCATCCAGGATGCCCTTTAGTTTGTGATCCATGTCCAGATGATTGAAATGCAGATATTCGTAATGATTCGTTAAAGATAATAACAATCTCAATATAAATCAACTGAAAATATCGTTAACTGATTGCCCGATGATCTTGCACGCTTTTTTAATCTGTTCTGTGGTGATGATCAACGGAGGTGCCAGGCGCATACAGTTGTCAGCAAACAGGAACCAATCGGTAAGCAGCCCGTTTTCGATGCAACGGTCAATCACTTTTTTACACTGAACAGCATCTTCAAACTGAATGGCAAGTAAAAGTCCTTTCCCATGTATGGATAGTATATGTTTGCTGTTCAGCCAATTGCGGATATTTTCTTCCTGCTTGGCTGCATTGTTCCACAAGCTATGCTGCAGGATGGTTTTCAGGGTTGCATGGGCGGCGGCCGCACAAACCGCATTTCCGCCAAAAGTGCTGATGTGTCCCAAAACAGGCCGGTGTGTCAACGACTGCATCACTTCTTTGGATGCCACAAAAGCGCCAATCGGCATGCCTCCTCCTAAACCTTTTGCCAAAACCAACACATCGGGAACAATGTCGAAATGCTCAAATGCCCAGAGCTTACCGGTTCTGCCCATGCCTGCCTGTATTTCATCCAGCACCAGCAATGCACCGGTTTCATCGCAGCGCCGGCGCAAGGCTTGCATAAAACCGGTGTCGGGAACCACGGCGCCGGCCTCTCCCTGTATGGTCTCTGCCACCACACAGGCAGTACGCTCCGTGATGCCAGCCAGATCAGCTTCACTGTTAAACGGTAGATGACGGATATCCGGCAACAAGGGCCGAAAAGCCTGCTTGAGGGTCTCATTCCCGGTAACACTTAAAGAACCATGGGAGCTGCCGTGATAAGCATTGAAAAAGCCAACAATCTCCGTTCTGCCGGTGAACCTTTTGGCCAGTTTCAACGCACCTTCAATGGCTTCGCTACCGGAATTCACAAAATACACATTATCGAGATGTTTTGGCAGAGTGCCGATAAGCAATTCAGCAAGCGCAACTTGTGGAGACTGAATGAATTCACCGTAAACCATCAGATGCATATACCTGTCAACCTGTTTTTTTACCGCTTCCTTTACAGCAGGATGACCATGCCCCAAAGCGCTTACCGAAATGCCGCTGATCATATCCATATAGGATTTTCCATCGGGGCTGTACATATACAGTCCTTCAGTCCGTTCAATTTCCAATGATAACGGGCCGGGAGAAGTTTGCGCTATGTGGCGGTAGAAAAGATCACGATGATTCATTCTTCGGCGCTTTTTGATTGTTTGGTTGATAATCCAAGAAGGCTTTGGACATGCTCTCATTTATTTTTCGTGTTCAGTCCGCTTATGCACAGGCTTTACAGGTAATTGCAGTGCTTTTTCAGTACCCGTATTTTTCTTTCCAAAGTGACTTCAGCCGCGCACGTGTTTCTTTTTCCCTGGCATTGTCACCCGGTTGATACAATGTGGTGCCGGCAAGGGCATCCGGCAAAAACTCATGGAGCGCGAAATGGTTTTCATAACTGTGCGCGTATTTGTAATCCTTACCATAGCCCGTCTCCTTCATGAGTTTGGTGGGTGCGTTTCTGAGCGATAGCGGCACCGGCTGATCGCCGGTTTTTCTTACCAGGTCCTGGGCATGGTTAATGGCCATATAGGCCGCATTGCTTTTGGGTGATGCTGCCAGGTAAATGGCCGTTTGTGACAAAATGATACGGCTTTCAGGCATACCAATCATGTTCACAGCCTGAAAACAAGAAGTGGCAAGCAGCAGGGCATTCGGATTGGCATTGCCGATATCTTCCGAAGCAAGGATTACCAGGCGGCGGGCAATAAATTTCGGGTCTTCGCCACCTTCAATCATTCTGGCAAGATAATAAACTGCAGCATTGGGATCGCTGCCCCTTACTGATTTGATGAATGCCGAGATCACATCATAATGCATCTCCCCGGCTTTGTCATACAGAGCAAGGTTCTGCTGGATAACAGAAAGCACAAGGTTATTGGTGATCACAATCTTATCGCCCTCAGTGGCATAAACGGCAAGCTCCAGTGCATTGAGCAGTTTCCGTGCATCGCCTCCACTTATCCGGAACAGCGCTTCCGTTTCATTGACAACCACTTTTTTACCGGTGTCTTTTTCCAACACCTCCCTGCCCCGATCAAGCAAGACCATCATTTGTTTCTCATCAAGTGGCTTCAGAATATACACCTGGCAGCGAGACAACAATGGTGAGATCACCTCGAAAGAGGGGTTTTCGGTGGTGGCACCAATCAGTGTGATGGTACCTTTTTCCACCGCTCCCAACAGGCTGTCCTGCTGTGATTTGCTGAAACGGTGAATCTCATCAATAAACAATATGGCATTTCCACCCGCCTCCCTGGCTTTCTGTATCACCGCCCTTACATCTTTTACACCTGAGCTTACCGCACTGAGGGTATAGAAGGGTTTCACCAGTGTATGAGAAATCAGCGAGGCCAGAGTTGTTTTTCCCACTCCGGGCGGACCCCAAAGGATCATGGAAGGAACCTGACCTCCTTCGATGGACTTGCGCAGAATGGCACCCTTCCCCACCAGGTG
>SKTQ01000314.1 GCA_007122505.1 Bacteroidales bacterium
GCACCGTACCCGTTGAGATCGCAGCACCCTACGCCTGCGAAGATGCCGATATTACACTGCAATTGCGCGAAGTGTTCGAACCCATGCTGAAAGAACAACATCTGCTTAAGCTGTTTTATGAAATAGAAACACCACTGATCCCGGTACTGGTCAGTATGGAAACAGAAGGTGTGCGCATCGACAAAAAGGCATTGAACGACTACGCAAAAGTGCTCACACGGGGCATCGAAGAAGCTGAGAAAGATATTTATGAAATGGCCGGGGTTACCTTTAATATCGGCTCCCCAAAACAACTGGGTGAAATACTTTTTGACCGCCTGAAGATCACCAGCAAGGCAAAACGTACCAAAACAAAGCAGTACAGCACCAGTGAAGACGTGTTGTCCAAACTTCGGGACAAACATCCCATCATAGGAAAAATACTGGAATACCGCTCACTTTCAAAACTGAAATCAACCTATGTGGAGGCATTGCCCCGGTTGATTTCTAAAAAGACCGGGCGCATACATACCTCTTTTAACCAGGCAGTTGCAGCCACCGGGCGCTTGTCGTCAAATAACCCCAACCTGCAAAATATCCCCATCCGTACAGAAGAGGGCAGGTTGATCCGTAAGGCCTTTGTGCCCCGCGACGAAAACCACATATTGCTGGCGGCAGACTATAGTCAGATCGAGCTGCGCATTATTGCCTCACTGAGTGAAGACAAAGGGATGATGGAAGCATTTCGAAACAATCTGGACATCCATACCGCCACTGCCGCAAGGGTTTATGACATTCCGCTGGAAGAGGTATCAAAAGAGATGCGGCGCCATGCCAAAACGGTCAATTTCGGAATCATATATGGCATTTCAGCCTTCGGACTGTCTGAACGCCTCAGCATTCCGCGGCAGGAAGCGGCAGACATCATCAATCAATATTTTCTGAAATACCCCGGGGTTAAAACTTATATGGACAAGAGCATTGCCTTTGCCCGCGAACACGGTTACGTGAAAACAATGATGGGCCGGAGAAGGTATGTCCGCGATATCAACAGTTCAAACAACGTGGTTAAGGGTTATGCGGAGCGCAATGCCATAAACGCTCCGGTGCAGGGTACTGCCGCCGATATGATCAAAATTGCCATGATCAGTATCCACCGGGCAATGCTGAAACAAAAAATGAAAAGCAAAATGGTGCTCCAGGTACATGACGAACTCGTTTTTGATGCCCATAAGGATGAGTTGGAGACCTTAAAGTCCATTATAGAGGACAGCATGAAATCAGCCATTGAACTCAAAGTGCCAGTGGTGGTGGAAATGAATGCAGCAAGCAATTGGCTGGAAGCGCACTAATGTGCCAGCTCCGGCCAATTGCACCAGGTCTTTAATTCCTTTTGCAGGAGGTGGAATCCGTTGTTCTTAACCCTTTGCCGGGTGTTTAACCCGCCAGCACACTTTTGTAATGCCTGTATCTTTCGAGAATCTCAGTCACATAGTGATAGGGTTCCGAACCCCGGGCAAAACCATGTCGGACAACAGGATCAAGATAATATTTGGGATCTGATTTATTCAGAAGATAATAGTCCACATTTCCTCTCCAGGTGTTGGGATCTTTCCCGTACTTTTCAGCAAGGCGTCTGGCATCCAGAACATGGCCCAGGCCCACATTGTAAGATGCAAGTACGAATTTTGTCCTTTCTGTGTCGTCTGTGATTTCTTCCGAAAGGCGCTCGTCAAGCCACCGCAAATACCGGATACCTGCCGAAATATGTTCCCTGACCGATGCATCCCGCGACACATTTAAAAAGTCTGCTGTACCCGGCATCAATTGCATGATGCCAAATGCACCGGCCCATGAAACAGCTGAGGGGTTGAAGCGTGACTCCTGGTATGACAAAGAAGCGATCAGGCGCCAATCCCACCCGATGATACCGGCATAATGCTTAAAGTAGTCGTCGAAGACGGATATCTTCCCGCCACCGAGCGAGTGAAGCTCGCTTTTTGCAATGAACACACTGCGCGGATTATTGAAGTATCTATTGTAAATATCCGCATATTGGCGTGATGTTTTGAATTCCGATAACCATTCGTTTACAGCATGTAACAGATCATCGGCACCATTACGTACAGCCCACGAAAGGTTTTGCTCGAAACTCAGTGGCGTACCGGTATCGATATTGGCATAATAGATTTCGTTCAGCCTGGCAAGATTGTCGTCACTCACTGTGTAGTCAATTTCTCCCCTTGCAACCAGTTCTATGAGTTGCTCAATGGTTTTGTCTCTTTCCACAATGATGATGGAATCCCCAATTTCATCCATCAGGTGCACCAACCTTGCTTTGTAGGCAGAGTTACGGGGTATATGAATGGTTTTGCCACCCAGTTCCAACTGGGAACGAATCAGGTAAGCTTCAATGTCGGACGAACGCATCGTATACCATCGTTCCGGCTTTTTCTGCACCAGCACCTGCCGTGTTTGGCTATGGGGAATGGTGAAAGTCATTTGTTCGCGCCGGGAATTGGTAACCGTCAGGTTTTTTGCAATAATATCGAACCCGTCAGGCAATTCCAGCTGCCTGATGCTCTTTTCCAGATCGTTGCTCAACGACAGCTCCAGGTCAACACCGATGTGTGCGGCAAAATGCCTCAGCAAATCAAGGTGAAAGCCCATGGGCTCTCCACGGTATACAAAATAATTGGTGGAGCTATAATCGGTGGTTGCCCGCAGGACTCCACGCTCAATGATGTCGGTCAAATCAAAAACTTCCTGCTGCTCCTCCTCCAAATGAAAACCTTCGTCCGCCTTGAAACCAAGGACAGAAATAACTCCGGCAATAATCAGAAGGGGAACCGCAACGAAGAGAATACTTTTTTTTCGTTGTCTGCTCATGAATAATAATATTCGTGCATAAAAAAGGCTGCAAAGTTACAAAAAAATATTATTTGTGCAACCCATGTTAATTAGCTGATTTTTAGAGAAATTAGTATTTTTAACACAAAAACTCCCTGCATTTTCAACAAACAAGGAACAACATACATTACGAATTGTTTGGAAATTTGGTATGTGATGCTGATTTTTTTTTGCTTTGTGAAACAAACGTGTTGCCTTTATCAAAAACCGAGCCGGAAATGCTTTTGTGATTTCATAAAAAAAATGTAGGTTTGATCTGAAAAAGCTACCGTGTTAAGAACGGATGTAGAATTGTGTAAAAAATTTACAATAAGCAATTAAAAGAAATTATGCTTTTTAAACATGTGATTGGACATAGCAAATTAAAGCAACGGCTCATAAGCAACGTGGAACAAAAGCGAACGGGACATGCACAATTGTTTGTGGGCAGTGATGATACCGGGGTGCTGGCTATTGCACTGGCCTTTGCCCGCTATGTGCAATGCCGGAACAGGGGCACTGAGGACGCCTGCGGGAGTTGTTCATCATGCGTAAAATTTGACAAACTGGCACACCCTGATTTGCACTTTTTCTTTCCTTCGGCGCCAAACCAACAGCACAAAGAGAATGTCAGCAGCAAACTGTTTTTGAACGAGTGGCGAGAAATGCTCAAAACAACACCCTATTTTTCATACTTTCAGTGGCTAAACAAACTTGGGGTGGAAAACAAACAGGCCATTATCAATGCCGAGGATTGCAACAATATCATTCGCGCTCTCGGATTTAAAGCCTATGAGAGCAAATACCGCGTGGTACTAATATATATGGTAGAAAAACTCTATCATTCTGCTGCTCCAAAGCTACTGAAAACTTTGGAAGAACCCCCGGAGAACACCCTTTTTCTGATGGTGTCCGAGAATAAAGACCGTATACTGAATACCATCCGGTCAAGGGCACAACTGATCCATATACCCATGCCCGATGAGCAGGATGTGGCCAGCGGGCTTGCAGAGCAATTTGGTATCGACCCCCAAAAAGCCCGGCAGGCTGCTTTTCTGTCCGGTGGAAGCATCACCGGGGCCCTGCAGCTATGCAACCAGGATGAAGGTCAGCTGGCCGACTTTGAGTCTTTCCGCGAATGGATGCGCTATTGCTATAAAAATGATGTGCAAAAGATCCTCACGTGGGTAGAACATACCGCACGGGCAGGCCGTGAAAAACAAAAGTCGTTCTTTCAATATGGATTAAAAATTTTCCGGACCTGTATTTTGCAGAATTATCGTGCGGAAAAACTGATCAGGCTCGATGGCGAAGAACAGGTATTTGTTCAAAACTTTGCACCCTTCGTAAATCATGCCAATGCACTGCAGATCGTGGAGCTGTTTAACACGGCCATTGCACACCTGGAAAGAAACGCGAATCCAAAGATACTGTTCGCCGACCTGTCGTTCAGCCTCCACAGGCTAATGCATATCAAGGCAGTTTAACATCAACTATTTTACTAACTTTGTGCATAAAAACAATTCAAGCCTTGGAGAAAGATAGCAAACAAATGTTTTTGTCAAGAGGGTGCTATTGTGCCCCGCAACCACACACGCGTCAACTGGATGTTTTCCGGCATTCATGCAATAAACTCGACGCCTTCGACTGGTTGCAAAACATTAAACCATCCGAAATATATACACCAGGCGATATTGTTGAAGTGCGTTTCAAAAACAGCCGGAAAGAATTTTTCCGGGCCACACCCGACCTCGACCTGCGCGTGGGAGACATCGTAGCCGTGGAAGCCCTTCCGGGCCATGACATTGGCATCGTTACACTGACAGGTGAAGTGGTAAAACTTCAAATGAAAAACAAAAGAGTAAACCCCAACAGTGAAGAGATCAAAAGGGTTTACCGCAAAGCCAAGGTCTCAGATGTCGAAAAATGGGTTACCGCCGTCAAGCAGGAAGACCCAACCATGTATACATCCCGGGGGATCGCCCATTCGCTGAATCTGGACATGAAAATCAGTGATGTGGAATACCAGGGTGATCACACCAAAGCCATTTTTTATTATACCGCCGACGACAGGGTAGATTTTCGGGAACTTATCAGGGTGTTGGCCGACACATTCGGCGTACGCATTGAAATGCGACAAATCGGAATGCGCCAGGAAGCCAGCCGGCTGGGAGGAATAGGCTCATGCGGACGCGAACTGTGCTGTGCAACATGGCTCACAAAGTTTAAATCCGTTTCCACAAATAGCGCCAGAACACAACAACTGTCGCTAAACCCCCAAAAACTCGCCGGACAATGCAGCAAACTGAAATGCTGCATCAACTATGAAAACAGCTGCTACCTCGACATCCTCAAAGATTTTCCGGATGTGGAAAAAGAACTTAACACCAATAAAGGTACCGCAGTATATGCCAAAATGGACGTTCTTAAAAAACTCATCGGATATGAATACAAGGAGAATCCCGGTCGCATAATCATGATTTCAGCAGAGCGGGTCAAACAAATTCAGGCACTCAATGCCAAAAACATAATTCCCGAAGACCTGAACGACGAACAATTTATACCAGATCCCGGCCCAATAAATAACTTTACCGACGACAATAACAACCTGGAAGACAGCTTGACACGCTTTGACAAGCCACAAAAAAACAAAAAAAACAAACGCCGGAAAAAGAAAAACAAAAAAGCCCAGGAACGATAAGCTTCCACAAAACAATGAGACCGTCAAAAAGGCACTTTCATATTGTATTGTTGCTATGCCTCATCATGCCTGCCTCATGTCAGCAGGGTGTCATTTTTCAGCAACAGCAATCAATCCCATCACGGGAATGGCATTACCAGGATAAGATAACGTTCGAAGTCCATATAACCGATACCCTCTCTTTGCATCAAATGTATCTTGATCTGAGAAACACAACAGATTACCCATACAGGAATCTTTTCCTTTTCCTGGATATTGAATTCCCCGACAACCGTATTCTGCGCGACACTATTGAATGTGTCCTTGCCGACAGAAGGGGAAGCTGGACCGGCACCGGATTCGGCAACCTTCGGTCCAACCGCTTTTTGTTTCGCGATGATGTTTGGTTCCCCGTTGAAGGGGTGTATCGTTTCACAATTGCTCATGGTATGAGACACGAAACATTGCAGGGGATAGCAGATGTGGGTATCCGCATCGAAAAAAAATACTAAACATGATCTGCAGTCGTTTTTAAGATATCACAAGAAATAATCATGACCCAGGAAGAAGTTAAAAAGAGAAAATACACGTTTGTATTCTGGTTGATTTTTGCATCCCCGGTTGTGCTGGGGCTTTTGCTGTTTTTTTCCATTTCTGTCGGATGGTGGGGATTTATGCCCTCATTTGAGGAACTGGAAAACCCCAAAAGTAACCTGGCCAGTGAAATTTATTCGGCCGATGGTGAATTACTGGGCACTTTTTATATTCACAACCGGTCCAACGTTCAATTCGACGATTTATCCCCCAACGTTGTGAATGCCTTACTCGCTACCGAAGACATTCGGTTCAGGTACCATTCGGGCGTAGATGTGCGCAGTGTATTCAGGGTACTGATCCGCAATATCATCGGTGGGCAGCGCAGCGCAGGAGGAGGAAGCACGGTCAGTCAGCAATTGGCCAAAAACCTTTTCCCAAGGCAGGAAAATCCGTCACTGGCACAAATTGTCATCATTAAATTAAAGGAATGGGTCACCGCGGCGCGTCTTGAACGCAACTATACAAAAGATGAAATCATAGCCATGTATTTAAATACGGTTGACTTTGGAAGCCA
>SKTQ01000202.1 GCA_007122505.1 Bacteroidales bacterium
CCATATTGGCTTTTCAATTAGTGATGAGGCAAGAAAATTCATCATGATAATTGTATTTATCAACACAGCCATTGCGCCTGTATTGTCTGTTCTGATTCTGAAAAGAACAGGTTATATTAACAATTATTTGCTGGATGACAGGTCAGAGCGGATTTTCCCACTGGTGATCGCCTCTTTCATGTTTTTTATGACATATTACCTTTTGCGTCAGCTTTCTCTTCCCAGTTTGTTGTATTTTTACATCATGGGTGCCACAATGCTTGTGGTTGCCACGCTCATTGTTTCCTTCTTTTGGAAAATCAGTATTCACATGGTTTCGCTGGGTGGCCTGACGGGCTTTTTGATCGTGTCGTCACTTTTGTTGCGCAACGATATCTCATCCCTGATTGCTTTGGCTATCATATTCTCCGGGTTCACCGGGGCATCACGCATTTATCTGAAAGCCCATTCGCCTGCGCAGGTTTATACCGGATACCTGCTGGGGGTTTTTCTAATGATCATGTTATTCCTGTACCTCAGAAATTGACTGGAGCTGCCCAAGGGTTTGGTGGCGGCAGTTTACGACTCCAAATAATACTTCAGGCCATCTGCTTCGTTGCGAAAGCCTTGAAATAGAATACTATGTCGGCGGCTTTCGACGCCTCGCATCTGACCCGAATTAAAAGCATGAATAATGCAGGCTAGAATAAAATGAAGGAAAAACCTAGCGTAATGGGCCTCATGTCTTCTGCATGATTGTCATCGAAAATATTTGTGATGGGGTAATATATATAGAGGTTCACGCTGCGATATCCGACCATTGCCGATAGGCCAACCCGCAAGTTGTTGATATTTCTTAGCTTATGGGTTTTTATTTTTGTTGTGCGTTCCATTGTTGTCGTTTCTCCGGCCTCATCGTCGTTCAAAAACTGAATGCCTCCGGGACCCGAAAAAGTCATCTTTCCCACATATTTTGTGTGTGCGTTTACAAGATAACCGGCTTTCATCCCTGCATATATCCTGAATGTTCTGTTTAGGTCCCTTGTTCTGTATCGCAGTTGTACCGGAACTTCCATATAATTCAGGCTTATCTTGTTTTTTTCATAGCTGTATGGGATGGGGTAAAAATCAAACCTGTTTTCATAGGTGTTGAAAAGATAGAAGTGATCGCTATAGAGGTTATGGCTTGTAAAACCAAGGCCGGCTGCTATGCTGAAGTTTGTTCTCCAAAGTGGCATGTCCTGCAATGCATTTATACTGATTCCCCTTTGAATTGTTTTCAGCTCCATCTGGTCGGGGGTGTCTTGCCAAATATCTGTGAAGAGCGTAACGATGAACCTGTCAGTTGGATGCATGCGCGGGGGTTCAAAAGCATTCATTGCCTTGCTGGTCATGGTAAGTAATAGCAGGGTTATCAGTAGGGTTTTCATGGCTTGCTGTTTTAATGATATGTTGATATGCTGTTATTTTGTTTGCTTAACGGCTTAAACGCCTAAAGTGTTGTAAACGGCTGCCAATTTAGCCGTTTTTTGTGGTTTTTGACTGTAAATGTAAATAAATCTTTTCGTCATCAGACTTAAAATGCGTTATGAAAAATCCATGTATTTTTCAAAGGATGCCCAGTATGGAACAGACACCTTAAGTCTTTTTGCCGTATACAGTACATCATAGTATTGCTTCTTTTTTTCGGATGTTCCGTGTTTCATGCGGGCATCCATGGATGCTACGGTTTCATCATCGAAATGTCTTTTTGTCAGGGGAGCCAGTATAAAGGAAGGAAGAAAAAACTTGTTAAAGGGAAACAAAGGGACAGTCTTGATCCCTTTTTTTCGGATAATTTTTTGTCCTTCCTTTAGGGCCATCAGGTATTGTTTGACAAGGGTTGGGTTTGCAACAAACAGCCTTGCATTTCCCGCTTTGCTGATAAGCCCGGGGGTAATGGCAGAAATGAGGTAGTGATGGGCCATCCAGTGGGTGATGTTTTTTTTAATTTCAGGTTGCAGGCCGGCTGATTCAAAGATTTCTGCCAATTTTTTTATCCGGTCGGTTACCATCCCATTAACTTCCCCAATATGTGTGTGCCCTCTTTTGAAAAAATAGCAATTGATACCGTTTTCAATATGCCCGCCGGCGATTAAACCGGGGAAGCCTATGCAAAATCTGCCTTTCGGAAAGTGTTTTTCTGCATTTTTGAGTTCATCCCAGATGTTCCCTAAAAACAAAACATCTGCATCAGCTGAATATTTTGAAATATACGGAATGACATCCTGCAACTGGTTGCTTTTTACGGCAACAATGATCAGGTTAAACGCATTTTTAGGGTCAAGTTTATCAATAACTTTAGGTCTGAAAACAGTTTTTCCATTCATATGTTTTCCCGACCGGTTATCGCTGTATGTGACTGCAACACCGGAGTGTCCGTATCTTACCATTCGCAGTTTCCGGACAAACAAGGTAACATCATAACCGGCCTCCTGTAGTTGCCAGGCATACGCAGTACCAATTACTCCTGCTCCGAATATCAGTATCTTCATTTGTTTGGTATTAGATTGATTGTTAAACGGTCAACCTTGTTTTCACATTGTGTTAATTGACTTATTCAGTATTGTGTTTCATTTGGCCGGGGATCTGTATCGTTTCAGACAGCCCTGCCGGGAAACAACAGAATTATTGTGATTGATCCGCATCTCTTTTGTTGAACTTATCATCAAAATTAATAACACTCAGTCAAATATTGCATTATTTTTATATATTGGCTGTAATTTTTATGGATTTAATGATTCGGTGAATTAAACAAATCAATGAAACGCTTGCATTACCTGGATACACCAGTGGAGTATTTAAAGGGGGTTGGTCCCAAGAGGGCTGACTTGTTAAGGGAGGAACTTGAAATTTTTACTTTTCGGGATTTGTTGCATTTTTATCCTTTCCGTTATATTGACCGCAGCCGGTTTTTCCCGGTAAGTGAGGTGCGGGCAGATATGCCGTATGTACAGATCAGGGGCCGAATAACCGATATTCAGTTACATGGTAAAAACCGTACTACGCGGATGACAGCCTGGCTTGCCGATGCCACGGGAAGCATTGAGTTGGTGTGGTTTCGGGGGTTTAAGTGGTTGAAGGATCAGTTTAAGCCGGGAGTAGAATATATTGTTTTCGGTAAGCCTTCCTTGTTTGGGAGCAAATTTAACATTGCCCACCCTGAGGTAGAGCCGGTGACACCCGGTGCTATTAACCAGGATTCTGCCATGCAGCCTGTATACAACTCTACTGAGAAACTCAAATCAATGGGATTGGACAGCAGGGGAATTGGCAAGTTGGTTAAAACCCTTTTGCCCCGGGTAAGGGAGCATATCCGTGAAACTTTACCGGCGCATATTCTGGCTTCTTTAAACTTGCTTCCCAGGGATGAAAGCTTGCTGAATGTCCATTTTCCTGTAAATGACATCTTGTTAAAGAGGGCACGTGCGCGCTTGAAGTTTGAAGAGCTGTTTTATATACAGGTCAATCTTTTGCAGAGCAGATTATTAAGAAACAGCAAGTTGCAGGGTCTTGTTTTCACACAAATAGCGGATTACTTCAATGATTTTTTTCACAAGCACCTGTCTTTTTCGCTCACTGGTGCCCAGAAACGCGTTTTGAAGCAGATACGCGGTGACACGCTTTCCGGGCGGCAGATGAACCGTTTGCTTCAGGGAGACGTTGGCAGTGGAAAAACCATCGTGGCGGTGATGAGCATGCTGATGGCCATCGACAATGGGTTTCAGGCGTCTCTTATGGCCCCGACTGAGATTCTTGCTTTTCAGCATTATGAATCTATAACCACAATGTTAAAACCATTGGGTTTGCACGTTGGTTTACTGACAGGGTCTACCAAATCAGCGGATCGCAGGGAAATTCTGGCAGATCTGAAAGAAGGCAGACTGAATATATTAATCGGGACACATGCCCTGATTGAGGATGTTGTTCGCTTTAAGCGTTTAGGCCTTGTTGTGATTGATGAGCAACACAGGTTTGGGGTTGCTCAGAGAGCCAGGTTGTGGACAAAAAGCAAGGTGCCGCCGCATGTATTGGTTATGACCGCCACCCCTATACCGCGCACATTGGCCATGACGCTTTACGGAGACCTGGATGTGTCTGTAATAGACGAACTTCCGCCGGGTCGTAAGCCGATTAAAACCGTCCATCAGTATGACAGGAACCGTCTGAAGGTTTTCGGTTTTATGCGTGAACAAATCAAAAGTGGCCGCCAGGTGTATGTTGTATATCCTTTGATACAGGAGTCGGAAAAGCTTGACTTAAAGGATCTGACTGATGGTTATGAGAGTATCGTGAGGGATTTCCCTCCCCCGCAGTATTCTGTAAGCATTGTTCACGGCCGGATGAAGCCTGCGGACAAGGACTATGAGATGCAGCGGTTTGCCCAGGGACATACACACATCATGGTAGCTACCACCGTTATAGAGGTTGGGATAGATGTTCCCAATGCTACAGTGATGGTGATAGAGAGTGCTGAGCGTTTTGGTTTGTCGCAGTTGCATCAGTTGCGTGGCCGTGTTGGGAGGGGTGCTGATCAGTCATATTGCATATTGATGTCGAAAGACGAGCTCAGCATTGATGCCCGAAAGCGTTTAGAGGTAATGGTAACGACCAATGATGGTTTTCGGATTGCGGAAACGGATTTGCAGCTGAGGGGACCGGGTGATATCCAGGGTACGCAACAGAGCGGCATTTTGGATTTAAGAATTGCCGATCTGACCCAGGATGAGGGAATTTTGCAATTTGCCAGAAAACAGGCAAAGAGGATGCTTGAGGATGACCCTTTGCTTGACAAATCCGAGAACCGTGTTGTGAGGGAACAATTGAACAAGCTATATCCTGATAGTATACAGTGGGGTCGCATTAGTTAAGCAAACGGGAGCGAAAGGATTATGCTACAAAAAAAAGCGCAACGTTTGTTGCGCTTTTTTACTATATATTTTGTTTGTTTGCTAGTTTAGCCTGAACCGAATGGGCATGTTAAACTGCACCCTGACGGGCTGGCCTCTTTGGCGTCCGGGTTCCCATCGCGGCATCATACTTACCACTCTTACTGCTTCTTCGTCACATCCGCCGCCAATTCCGCGCAGTACGCGAACATCTGTTACACTGCCGTCGGTTTCAACTACGAAGGTGACAAATACGGTGCCTTGTATTCCGGCTTCACGTGCCATTTGGGGGTATCTCAGGTTTTGTTCCAGGAACCTTTGCCTGGCTTCCTCTCCACCGGGGAACTCGGGTTGGTCTTCTACAACGGTAAAGATCACCTCATCGTCAAACTCCTCTTCTTCCTCAATGATGATCGGTGTAAATTCCTGAACTTCCGTGAACACATCGGCATCGATGTCGATGGTAAACTCTTCTTCGAGTTCCACGTCATCATCTACGATAATCAATTCCTGTGAGGGTTCAGGTGGTGGAGGAGGAGGTGGTTGTTCCTGGCGGGTGATCGGGATATCTTCCTCTTCAATAAAATCTATCTCAAGGGTTCCCAGGTCGATTTCCGGACGTTCATAATGCCTCCATTCAAAAGCGACAAGCGCAGCCCCCAGAGCCAGGGCAATGCCTATCTGCAAAAAGACCCGCTTTTTGCTCTCAAGGTCTGCTTTTGGTGATTTTTTTGCTTCCATATCTCCTGTTGGTTTTGGGATGTTTTTTATATGGCTGATCAGCGTCGAAAATAATGCGCTAATATACAAAGTATTTTAACACAAACAAGACAAATTTTGGTTTTTGCTACCAATCAGCCTTTTTCTTTTTGATGAGCAATTTGTTGTAGAGAAATATACCAAAAACTGTTCCAAAACTATTTGCCAGTATATCCAATATGCTTCCCTGTCGCTCTTTGAGGCAGCAATATTGAAAAAGCTCGGTAAGAATCCCGAATAATATTGCGATACTGAATGTGACACATATCATTTGCCGGGTTGGGGATTTGTCTTTTCGTTGCCAGGCAAAACCAAAGAGCAACCATAAGCTGAAAACACAAAATAGCGTAAAATGGATGACTTTGTCAATATGGGGAATGTTCAGGGCGTCCACCTCGGGTATGCTGTCGGGCGACATGCTGATAGCCAAAAAAATAAAACCGGCCCAAAGAAGAGCCGGCAAGAAGTAGAATACCTGTTTATGTTCAGACAGCTTTTTATGCATGCATCATCCGGCTCAGGAACCGATCAAATCCTTATATTGCTCTGCAGTGAGCAGATCATCCGCTTCTGACGGGTCTTTTACTTTTATTTTGATGATCCATCCCTCGCCATAGGGGTCTTTGTTGATGATGTCAGGTGTTGCTTCCAGTTCTTCATTGAACTCGGTTACTTCACCGCTGATGGGCATAAACAAGTCGGAAACAGTTTTTACTGCTTCAATGGTTCCGAAAGTTTCTTCTTTGTCCAGTTCTTCGCCTTCGGTATCCACTTCCACGAAAACGATGTCACCGAGCTCACTTTGTGCAAAGTCAGTGATTCCAACCGTAGCTGTTTCACCTTCTATTTTCACCCATTCATGGTCTTTTGTGTACTTCAGATTATCAGGAGTGTTCATCTCAAAAAATTTTTATTAAGATAATTGTTTGTTGTGTATGGAAGCCAAAAATACAATCTTTTTTGGTA
>SKTQ01000279.1 GCA_007122505.1 Bacteroidales bacterium
TAATCAAACACAATTATATATGTTTGTTTATCAAAAAGTTACATATTAGACAAAATTTTTATCCGGAAGTCAGGAGGGCTGCCCCTTTAGGGGCAAAATCTTGGTAGAATCTCTGCAGAGGAACCCTTCCAAGAGATGCAACCACACCCATCTATGTTCTTTTTTCGTATCTTGTACCGCTATTGTGCATCCCATGATGATGCAGATAAAAGACTAAAATTAATGCAGTTACGGAAAATTGGCGCATTGATCAGGAAGGAAGCAAAGCTGGAATGGCGGCAAAAATATGCCCTCGGGGGCATGCTGTTGTATCTCATCTCCACAGTATTTGTTGCATACCTCGCTTTTGAGGGGATGATCCCCGGGCAGACCTGGAATGCGCTCTTTTGGCTGATTATGCTGTTCGCTGCCATGAACAGCATCCTGAAAAGCTTTATGCAGGAGCATGAAAACCGGCATCTGTATTATTTCAGCCTGGTAAGTGCGGGTGAGTTCATGGCCGCAAAGATGATGTATAATGCGATTCTGATGCTGGGGCTGGGCATTATAGGCTTCCTGGTTTTTATTTCTTTCATGGGAAACCCCTTGGTTGCCATGCCCCTTTTCCTGTTGAATATGCTTCTTGGCATGATCGGCTTCGCAGCCATACTCAGCCTGATTTCTGCCATTGCCTCACGGGCAAAGAACAATTTCACCCTGATGGCTGTCCTGGGCTTTCCCCTCATCTTACCACTCTTGTTGTTGCTAATCAGGGTGTCATCGGCCGGTCTTCATGGGGCCTCCGTGACCGACATGGCCGCCGATATCCTCATCATCGTCCTCCTGATCTCAATATCCATCATTCTATCTATGATATTATTTCCGTATATTTGGCGTGATTAAACCGCGATACTGCACGTGCGATCATGCCCGGCATCAACAAAAATGAACATAACATGCAGACTTTCAGGAAACACTGGTGGAAATTTCTCGGTATTCTGCTGATCATCTGGGTGATCCTGGGTGGTTTCCTTTTTGAGGTACCCGATCTGCCCGTGATCCGGCAAAGCATCCGGAATATCTATTTCCATGTGGGCATGTGGTTTGGGATGATCTTTATACTCTTTGTGGGAGTGGTTTTCAGTATCCGGTACCTGCTGACCAACGATCCGGAGGCCGACATGAAAGCATTTGCCGCGGTGAGAACCGGCCTGCTCTTTGGTGCGCTTGGACTTATCACCGGCATGTTGTGGGCAAAATATACCTGGGGTGCTTTCTGGGTGAACGACCCGAAACTCAATGGTGCAGTGGTGGGTATGCTTACCTACCTGGCATACATTGTTTTGAGGTCCTCCGTGGAGGACCAGGACAAAAGGGCACGGCTGGCGGCCGTTTACAATGTGTTCGCCTTTGTGTTGTTTTTTGTATTTATCATGATATTGCCACGGACAGCTTCGGCATCCATCCATCCGGGCGTGGATGGCAACCCGGCCCTGGCAACCGGCGATCTTGCCCCACAAATGCGGATCGTATTCTATCCCGCCATGGCAGGATGGTTTATCATGGCCTGGTGGCTGTTTACCATCCTGTTCAGAGCAGAAAAGCTGGATGCCCGCATCAACGAATTAAAAGATAACCAACATACAGAACATGGGTGAGACAAAAATACTGGTGGTCATTCTACTGCTGGTGATCATTTTCCTGGGAATTGCCGTGTTCCTTTTTTACCTGGAACATAAGATCAGTGCTGCCGAAAAGAAAATCGGCAAGCTGGAAGCGCAACAAAAAAAAGGGAACAATCAGTCATGAAAAAAACGCAGATCATCGGTTTGATCTTTGTGGTGATTGCCATTGGTGCCATCATCAGCACGGTGTATAATGCCGACACCTATGCCAGCTTTGCCGATGCGCGTGAACAGCCGGGTCGTGATTTCCGTATCATCGGGGAGCTGGACCGGACCCATCCCATCGAAGAAAAAGTCGTCAACAATACCTTAACCCTCACATTCCATATGGACGACAGGCACGGGGAAGTTGCAGAAGTGCTTTATTTTGGCGCCAAACCCCAGGATTTTGATTTGTCAGATGAGGTGGTCCTTATCGGCAGATACGAAGGTAACCGCTTTGTAGCAGGAAGCCTGTTGTTGAAATGCCCCTCAAAATACAAGCCCGATGAGATCGGTCAAACGGAGTATCTTATTGAAGAATAAAACAACTTCTGTAGAGGTGCATTTGCACCTTTTTCTTGGTATCCGGGGCTGTTTTTTGGACAGGTCAAGCCCTGTCCCTACATTCTGCTCTTACAAATAAAACATTTTGGCCGGTCAAGCCCGGCCAACACAGAGGCGGCGTGGGAAAATGAAAACAACCACGATTACCCGAAAACAATAATTGTGTTTCGAAAAAACCCGTCGGATACGTTTGTATAGGCCGGGCTTGACCGGCCTTAGATTAATCGATCGGGGAATAGCTGTAGGGACAGGGCTTGACCTGTCCAAAAAACCGGTGTTAAATCCCAAAGGACCTGTCCAAAAACCCAGCGGTTGATAATTCTATATGGAATATATTACAAAAAGGACAAGATTATAATTTGAGAAATAAAAATAGTTTAGGCTATTATCTTAATCTTTCAAAGCTTTTCGATGATCTCCGGCAGTCTTTTCATCATAGCCAGTTCTTTCATCTTTTCCCTGGCGTCCTGAACCGGCGATCCAAAATAGGTTTTGTTGCCTTCCAGCGATTTGGCAATACCCGATTGCCCCAGCACCACGGCACCTTCGCCGATGGTCAGGTCTTTTTGTACGCCCACCTGGCCCCAAAGGATCACGTTGTCTTCTACGTTAACGCAGCCTGCTATGCCCACCTGGGCCGCAAAAAGGCAGTTTTTGCCGATGATGGTATCATGGCCGATCTGTATCAGGTTATCCATTTTGGTGCCTTGCCCGATGGTGGTGTCGCCGGAAACCCCTTTGTCGATGGTGGTGTTGGCACCGATTTCCACATGGTCTTCAATAACCACACGGCCGCAGGATTCAAGCTTGTCATAGAAATCGGGACGCCGCTTGAAATAAAAAGCATCAGCGCCGATCACCGCACCCGAATGAATGATCACGTGGTCGCCGATCACAGAATGGTCGTAAATACTGACATTGGGATGGATCAGGCAGTTTTTGCCGATGGTCACCTTGTTACCGATGAACACTCCCGGCTGGATACGGGTACCTTCTCCAATTTCCGCATCCGGGCTGATCATGCTGTCGGCGGCGATAAACGGACGAAAACGCTTGATCAGGCTGACGAAATCCCGGAACGGATCATCGGAAAAGATCAGTGCCTTCCCGTTGGGGGTGGTCATTTTTTTATTGATGATGATGGTGGTGGCAGCAGATTCCAGTGCCTTCTTATAATATTTGGGATGGTCAACAAAGGTGATATCGCCGTTTTCTACCCGGTGTATTTCGTTGATGCCGCTGACAGGAAAGTCAGGGTCTCCGGCAAATTCCGCAACAAGGTACCCGGAGATTTCCTTCAGCGTCTTGGGAGGTGTTATTCGCATGTCACAGGTTTATTTAACTCTTTCTGCGTAGGCTTTGGTGCGTGTATCTACTTTGATCTTCTCCCCGGTGTCAATAAACAACGGAACGTTCACCACCGCACCGGTCTCGAGCGTGGCCGCCTTCAAGGTGTTGGTGGCGGTGTCGCCCCTGACACCAGGCTCGGTATAGGTCACCTCCAGTTCTACAAAAGGCGGAAGATCACAACTCAGCGGTGTTTCCGTGTCGGCATGGAACATAATCTCCACCTCCTGACCCTCTTTCAGAAATTCCGGGGCATCCAACAGATGTTCTTCAATACTCACCTGCTCAAATGTGGCTGTGTGCATGAAATGATAACCCAGTTCATCCTTATACAGGAACTGATAGGGTCGTCTTTCAACCCTTGCAACGTTCACTTTGTGTCCGGCATTGAATGTGTGCGCCAGCACTTTACCGGTCTTCAGGTTTTTCAGCCTGGTGCGAACAAACGCACCCCCTTTGCCCGGCTTTACATGTTGGAATTCTACGATGGTAAAAAGCTCGTTGTTCAGCTCCAGGCAAAGCCCGTTCCTAAAATCAGCAGTTGTAGCCATAAATCAATATCAATCAGTTAATTTGAGAAAATTGGCCACAAAATTAATAAAATTTCGACAATGTGAATAGAGAAAAATTGCCCGGATACTCCTCGGCTTGATGATTGGAGGCCACAAAAACCGTTTTGTTCCTGCCATAACCGGCAAGCATGCGCCCGTACCACTCACGGCCCTCCCTGTCAAGATTGGAACATGGCTCGTCCAGCAACAAGAGCCGGGCATCGGAAAGCATCGCCAGGATAAGCTTTACCCGTTGCTTCATCCCTGAAGAGAACTGCCTGATCTGCTTCTCATCGCCGGAGGGGAGCCCGGCTTCACGGATGATTTTATCAATAATATTATTATTGGGAAGGGCTTTGCACTGACGCTGAAAGCGAATCAGTTCCGGAAGGGTGAATTCCTCGATCAGCTCCATATAGGGAGCACTAACGGACAAGTGGGCATACATCCTGTCGGGCTCAACATTTATTTCGTCAACATAGCATCGGATGTGGCCTTTGGTTGGCGGAAGAAAGCCGGCCAGCATTTTCAGGAAGGTGGATTTGCCGCTGCCGTTTTTACCGAGAATGGCATACTGTCCACCGGCATCGAACACATAGTTTATGTCTTTGAAAACCCATTGCCGGCCAAATCTTTTCCCGGCGCCATGCAGTTCAATCCGCATCATCAGACATATTTATTTTTCTTGATAGGCATAGCCTTTCATGATGCCACGGCTGGACCTGGCGATGAAACTTAGTATTTCGTCGCGCTCAGGTGTGGCAGGCATCTCTGTTTCCACATAGGTGATGGCCTGGCTAACGTTGAGTTTGCGGAGATAGATATGGCGGTAAATGTCTTGTATCTCGTTGATCTGCTCACTGCTAAACCCCCTGCGGCGCAAACCGATGGAGTTGATCCCCACAAATGACAGGGGATCCCTTGCGGCTTTGGTGAATGGCGGCACATCTTTACGTACCAGCGATCCGCCCGAGATCATCACATGGGCACCGATGTTCACAAACTGATGCACGGCCGATAAGCCACCCAGGATGGCATAGTCGTCAATGTTTATGTGACCGGCAAGGGTTGCGGCATTGGCAAGGATGCAGTTGTTGCCGATGAAACAGTCGTGGGCAACATGTACATAAGCCATCAAAAGGCAATTGTTGCCGATCACCGTTTTGTTGCTGGCTACCGTACCCCGGTTAATGGTAACAAATTCACGGACAGTGGTATTGTCGCCAATTTCAACAGTTGTTTCCTCGCCGGCAAACTTCAGGTCCTGTGGGATGGCGCTGATCACCGCCCCCGGGAAAATACGGCAATTTTTGCCAATCCTGGCACCCTCCATGATGGTTACATTGGAACCGATCCAGGTCCCTTCGCCCACTTCCACATTTTTGTGGATGGTAACAAAAGGTTCAATAACAACATTCCTGGCAATCTTTGCCTGGGGGTGTACGTATGCTAAAGGTTGATTCATTATACTGGTTTATTTGTTTTTTTCAATAAGTGCCATCATTTCGGCTTCCATCACCACATTTTTACCCACATAAGCTACTCCCCTCATGTGGCATATACCTCTCCTTACAGGGGTTACCAGGCTCATCCTGAACACCAGGGTGTCGCCCGGCACCACCTTCTGCTTGAAGCGTACATTGTCTATTTTCAGGAAATAGGTATTATAATTTTCGGGATCATCCACCGTGGACAGCACCAGGATTCCGCCGGCCTGCGCCATGGCCTCCACCTGCAAAACGCCCGGCATGATGGGTTCATTTGGGAAATGTCCGATGAAAAACGGCTCGTTCATGCTTACGTTCTTTACCGCCACCACGGAAGAGTCAGTTACCTCGATGATCTTGTCAACCAGCAGGAATGGCGGCCTGTGCGGAAGCATCCGCTTGATCTCGTTGATGTCGTAAACCGGCGGAATGCCGGGGTCGTAAACAGGTATCTGCTCTTTCTCGATCTGTTCTTTGATTTTTTTCTGGATCAGCTTGGCGAACAACACGTTGGAGGCATGCCCCGGCTTGGAGGCAATGATATGCCCTTTGATGGGCTTGCCGGCGAGGGTGAGGTCTCCCACCACATCCAGCAGCTTATGCCTGGCGGGCTCGTTGTGAAAGGCCAGCTCAAGGTTGTTCAGTATCCCTTCACGGCGCACCTCCACCGAGGGTTTGTTCAGCACCTTTGCCAAGCGGTCCAGCTCTTCCTGGGTCACCGCTTTGTCCACAAAAACGATGGCATTGCTCAGGTCACCGCCTTTGATCAGGTTCTTTGCCAGCAAGTATTCCAGCTCGTGCAAAAACACAAATGTGCGGCAGCCGGAGATTTCCGTGTTGAATTCGCTGATGTGCCTGATGCTGGCGTGCTGATGTCCAAGCACCTTCGACTGAAAGTCGATAAGGCAGGTGATCCGGTAATCATCCGCCGGCAGTGCGGTGATCTCACAATCCTTTTCTTCGTGGTAAAACCGGATGGGCTCCCTGACCTCAAA
>SKTQ01000047.1 GCA_007122505.1 Bacteroidales bacterium
CATAACCATAACTGATTGTGTAAATGGCACGGGTTATGAAATTCAAAGGCCACAACTGTCCGTGATGCGTATGTCCGGATAATTGCAGGTCCACCCCTGCAGCGGCTGCCTTTTCCGGATAAAAGGGCTGATGGTCTAACAAAATAACCGGATAATCGGAGTTAGTTTCGGACATAAGTTCAGAAAGCGGAAGGCGTTTCCGGCCGGTGAACCGAATTTTGTCGCGGTCATCACGACCTACAAGGTAAAAACTCTCCGCAATCTTAACAACACTGTCACGAATCATCTGTATCCCATGTGACTCCAGGTAATGATGCGCTTCTTTCGCACCTCCAATGTGCTCATGATTACCCATAACACCAAATACACCAAGGGGCGCTGATAAATCACGAAGGGTTTCACCCGTGTTTTGCCGTATTACAGGTGCCAGGTCTTCGTCCAGTATGTCACCAGCCAGTAAAATAATATCCGGGTTCAATGCCTGAACCTTAGCCACCACTTTTCGAAAATGCCCGTTGCCGATCAATGTGCCAAGATGTATATCCGACATCAAAACCGCGCGCAGTTCTTCCATCTTACCGGCCTGCTTGCTTTCAATGTGAATGTCCAAATGGCGCACGCGCGGATGCAGGGTGTTGATATGACCTATGGTCAGCAGCATGGCAACCAGTATAACAGATCCGATGAAAGAATACAATCGAACCTTGTCCATGTTTTCAGTAATGATAGCGGGGAAAAATGGCAGCAGGTGATGTACCATTCTGATCAAATCAAAAATCAATACCAAAAGAAAAAAATAAAGCATGGCACCCAACCAGAATGAACCCGTCCATACCAAAACATCACTGAATGTACTCAGGTAAATGTTTTCCATGATCCGGCCCAGAACATAGGTTGAAGCCAGCACCCAAAACGACCAGGCATATATTGTTCTTAATGAACCCTCAGCAGGTAGTGCCTGCCACCCCCTGATGAAAATATAATAATTGCCAAGGGCATAAATGCTCAGGACTATGGTGAAGAATATTAAAAAAGCCATTCTCTTTTTCATTTATAGTTGATAGAAATGAAGGCTAAAAGTAGGTTAACAAAAGTGTGCTCTGCGTATCAGATTCTCTGATAGATGAAATTAAAAGATTGCATGCCATCACAGAAACCCTAATCCATAAAGCATCATAAACTCTTCAATTAAACAAAGCATTGCAAGTAAATGTTTTGTTTCTGAACTTAGAAGATATATTATGGAAAGAAAAGAAAAAACTGCAGTGATTACCGGGGCTACCTCGGGTATTGGTGAGAAAACCGCCATTGCGCTGGCGCAGGAAGGAATGACGCTTGTGCTGCCTGTGCGCGATATGTCAAAAGGAGAAGCCTTGAAACAAGAGATCCTTGAAAAAACCGGCAATAAAAATGTTGAATTGATACACTGTAATCTGGCTTCATTTCAATCTATCCGTGAATTTGCCTCAACATTCAGGAAGAAGTATGACAAACTTCACCTGTTGGTTAACAATGCCGGTATTTGGGAAACAAAACGGAAGCTGTCAGAAGATGACATCGAAATGAACTTCGCAGTCAACCACCTGGCACCATTCCTCCTGACCAATCTCTTGCTGGAAGAGATTGTTGCCGCTGCACCGTCCAGGATCGTTAATGTTTCCAGCGCCGCTCACAAGCAAACGACCATCAACTTCAACGACATTGAGGGAACCAAAAGATGGTCAAGCTTTCGTTCGTATGCGCAGGGTAAACTTGGCAATATTTTCTTCACGAGAAAACTTGCCGCCGATCTAAAAGATAAGGGTGTTACGGTGAACTGTCTGCATCCCGGGGTGGTAAATACCCGATTGTTTGATAAAATGCCGGCAGTTTTTAGAAAATTATCCGGCCTTTTCATGATTTCCCCCCAAAACGGGGCACAAACCACCATATACCTGGCCACATCTCCAGAGTTAAATGAAATCACGGGAGAATATTTCGCAAAAAAGAAAATTGCACGTACAACCAAACATGCCAAAGACATGGAAGTGGCAGAAAAGCTTTGGGAGGTAAGCAAAACTTATTGCGGACTTTGACAAGAAGATAAAAGAGCCTGCCGTGTTCGTTGATGCTTAGCCTGCATCCTCCAAACCTTATTATTTTTCAGAAAAAAAACAACAAAATGCCTGAAACCAACCATCTGAAGGGACAAACCAGCCCGTATTTATTGCAACATTTGTATAATCCGGTTGACTGGTACCCCTGGGGAGAAGAAGCCCTTACCAAAGCGGTAAATGAAAACAAACCATTGCTGGTGAGCATCGGCTACTCTGCCTGCCACTGGTGCCATGTGATGGAAAAGGAAAGCTTTGAAGACAGTGAAGTTGCTGATTTGATGAACAAACACTTTGTGTGTATCAAAGTGGACAGGGAAGAAAGGCCTGATATCGATCATCTGTACATAAATGCTGTGCAACTGGTATCCGGACATGGAGGTTGGCCGTTGAACTGTTTTGCCTTGCCCGATGGCCGGCCATTCTGGGGCGGAACCTATTTCCCGAAAGAACAATGGAAAAATATACTTTCGCGGATTTCCGAACTTTTTCATGAGCATTATGATGATGTATTGAAACAGGCCGAAAACCTTACAAAAGGACTGGCCGGAAGCAGTTTCGTTTCACCCGCCGATGATCAAAAAGCCGCCTTTAGCAGGGAAGATGTCAGAAAAATGGCGCATAACCTCATGGAATATATGGATAACAAAGAAGGAGGTACAAAAGGAGCGCCAAAATTCCCCCTGCCAAACAATCACGCTTTCCTTCTTCATTATCTTTATCATTATGATGAGAAAAATGCAGAGCAGCAATTGGGCCTTAATCTGGATAAAATGGCCATGGGCGGAATATATGACCAAATAGGCGGTGGATTTGCCCGTTATGCCACCGATGAGCAATGGAAGGTGCCCCATTTTGAAAAGATGCTTTACGACAACGGACAGCTTGTTTCGCTGTATGCCAATGCCTGGAAGCATAGTCACAACCCACATTATAAGGAAGTGGTATTCGAAACGATTGAATGGGTAAACCGTGAGCTCACCTCTCCCGACGGTGTGTTTTATTCTGCACTTGATGCTGACAGCGAAGGGGAGGAGGGCAAATTTTATGTATGGAAAGAGAGTGAAATTGACCAGCTGCTGGGCAAAGAAGCCCCTCTCATTAAAAAATATTTCTCGGTAGGAGGGAAGGGTTTTTGGGAGCGGGGCAAAAACATATTGCTTCGTACCACTGACCCCGAAAGTTTTCCCAGGGATATAAATATGGATCCGGCGGTTTTCTCAAAAGTGTTGCAACGTGCCAAAAACACCCTGCTGGAAGCCAGAAGCAGCAGGATAATGCCCGGCTTAGACGATAAAACCCTCACAGCCTGGAATGCCCTTATGATTGAAGGACTGACCGATGCATACGGCGCCTTTGGAAACAAGGCTTTCCTGGAGCAAGCCAAAAGAGCAGCTGACTATCTGTTGCAATACGGAAATGAAAAGAACGGTAAGCTGTATCGAACAGTTCGGGAGAAAGAAGCCCGCATTGATGGCTTTCTCGAAGACTATGCCTTGTTTAGCATGGCGCTCATAAAGCTGTACCAGGTGTCAGCGGATGCAAAATATTTGTTTGCCGCCAAAAAAGCTGCCGAATATGTAATGACCCATTTCCGGGCAGAGAACACCAATCTGTTTGCTTTTTCTTCTTCGCAGTCGGAGAAACTGGCTGCCCCACATTATGAGTTTTATGACAATGTGATACCCTCGTCCAACAGCGTAATGGCAAAGGTTTTATTTTATCTGGCCCATTATTTTGAAGATCCCGAATGGGGCCAACACAGTTCAAAAATGCTGAACGATATGAAAGAGCGACTGGACAAATACAGCAGCAGCTTTTCCAACTGGGGTATTTTGTTGATGCATCATACGCAGCCCTTCCATACGGTTGTCATTACAGGTCCTGAAGCATTGTCTGCCGCAGAAGAAATGAGCCGTCATTATCTTCCAAATGTTTTGATTGCCGCTGCCCAAGACGAGTCGCAGGCAGCCGGAATACCGGTGTTTGAAAACCGGTTTATAGAAGGCAAAACCCTGATTTATGCATGCCTCATGGGACAATGCAAACTTCCGGTCGCAACGGTTGAGGAAGTTCTTGAACAGCTGCAATAAACTGTTGTCTGTTTTCAGTTCAAACCTTTACCTGAGCGTCTCATTGGCTTTTAGAGTCAATGCTTCTGTCCGTTTAAACCTTAACAGATTATTGGCCCGTAGGTCAAACTTTGTGACGGGTCTTCAATTCCGTGACAATGTCTCTGAAACCCAACTCCCGGGAAATTAAAAGTACATCAAGGTGGTAGAGCAGGTCGGCGGCTTCTTCAATAAATCGTTTGTCGTCATTGTTTTGTGCTTCGAGTACAAGCTCAACCGCTTCTTCACCCAGCTTTTTGGCAATCTGCTTATGGCCTGCTGCAAGAAGTCTGGAAGTATAGCTTTTCGCGGGATCTGCATTTTTGCGCTTGTTTAGCAGTTCCTCCAGTTGCCCCAAAAACAGTAGTTCATCGTTCGGCTGTTTGTTCGCACCGGAGTATTTCACCTCATCAGCTGCATTGGTTTCACCAAAGCAGGTCTCCTGCCCGGTATGACAGACGGGCCCTGAGGGAATTACCTTTATCAGCAGGCAATCCTTGTCACAATCGACCAGTATTTGGTTCACCTTTAGATAATTTCCGGACGTTTCCCCTTTTGTCCACAGCCTTTTTTTGCTCCGGCTAAAAAAGGTAACGACACTTTCTGCCTTTGTTTTTTCAAGGGCTTCCCTGTTCATCCATCCTTGCATGAGAACAATATTTGTTCGGGTATCCTGGATAACGACGGGAATAAGGCCGCCGCTTTTGCTGAATTGAATATTATCTGTATCCATGGCAGTTTTTATTGTGTTGTTTGTTGATGTGTGTTTAATGGGAAGTAGTTGTTGTATCTTACGGGAACTTTTTTGTTTTTCAACAGAGTTTTCACTTCCCCGATGCTGATTAATCCGTAGTGAAAGATACTGGCTGCCAGCGCAGCATCGGCTTTGGCAACTGTAAAAACGTCCAGGAAGTGTTCCGGTTTGCCTGCGCCCCCGGAGGCTATCACCGGTATATTTACACTTTGCGAAACGGCAGAGGTAATATCCAGTGAGAAACCCTGACGCGTTCCGTCGGCTGTGAACGATGTCAGCAAAATCTCTCCGGCGCCTCTTTCACAAACCTCAATGGCCCATTCTGTTGCTGGAACTCCTGTTGGCCTGGTACCTGCATGACTTACTACCTGCCATTGCCCCTGATGATATCGTGCGTCTATGGCAACAACCACGCATTGGTTGCCAAAAGCCCTGGAAAGCCTTGTAATCAGCAGAGGGTCATAGATTGCGGCAGTGTTTACCGAAACTTTATCTGCACCTTTCGACAAAAGGATCTCTACCTGTTTTTCATTGGATATGCCTCCGCCAACAGTAAATGGAATCGATACAGCTCCGGCCACTTCTTCAACAACCTGCAGAAAAGTGGTGCGCCCCTCAAGTGTAGCCGTTATATCCAGTAAACAAAGCTCATCTGCACCCTCTTCTGAATATTTTGCAGCCAGCTCCACCGGATCACCGGCATCTTTGAGATTGCCGAAAGTAACTCCCTTGACAGTACGCCCGTTCTTTATGTCCAGGCATGGAATGATTCGTTTGGTAAGCATCAAAAATGTTTTAAAGTAATTGATTTGACTTTTTTTAGGTTAAATTGTTGATACTGGCCAAATCCTTCAGGCTGATTGTGCCTTCAAGCATGGCCTTCCCGGTAATGGCTGCATATAATCCGCAAGATCTCAGCAGATATAAATGGTTTATGGATGCCACACCACCGCCACCGATAAATTTGGCCGAAGGATAAGTGCTGACTAAAGATTTGTAGAAGTCAGGGTCAGGCCCTTGCATGGTGCCGTCGCGGCTGATTTCTGTAACTGAAAAATAGCGCCAGCCAATGTTCAGCATATCCTCAATGGCACTGCTTGCTTTCTTTCCGGAGCTTTGTTGCCATCCTTTTATGGCCACCATACCATCTGCAACATCAATTGCGGCGATCAGCCTTTCTGCGCCGAATGTCTCTTTGCAAAGCAGGGGAACATCCGGGTCTGAAAACAAAAAAGTACCAAGATTTATTTTTTTTGCCCCTGCATCAATAGCCCTGTGTATGGTTTCAATATTTCTGATACCTCCACCATAGTCGATTTGCAGTGATGTTCCCCTTGAAAGGGTCTCCAGTACATGTAAATTTGAAGGTTTGCCGCTCTTGGCGCCGTCCAGGTCAACAAGGTGCAGATGGCTGATACCGGCTTTTTCAATGGCCCTGGCAACGTCGAGGGGTGAGGGTTTGTAGGTTATTCTCGTGTCGAAACGACCTTTGGTCAGCCGGACACAAGCCCCGTTCATCAGATCAATAGCTGGGATAACAATCATAGGTTGATAAAGTTTTTAAGTATGGTCATTCCTGTTTTGCCGCTTTTTTCCGGGTGAAACTGTACACCAAAAAA
>SKTQ01000210.1 GCA_007122505.1 Bacteroidales bacterium
AGGTTTCCACCACCATGAGTAATATGGTAAACACATTAATAAAGGGTACAAGGATAAACAGGAACCACCACAAAGGCTTATTGATCACCTTTAACCAGATATAAAAATTATACATTGGAATCAATGCTTCCCATCCCCGGTATCCGGCCTTCATAAAGATTTTGTATAATCCGGCGATGGAAGCCAGGAAAAAAAGGATGGTAAGAATCATATATATGCTCATTTTTTAGCTTTTTAAATGTTTAACATATCTTTCATGGTGAAAACCCCTTGCCTGTTGTACACCCATTCGGCAGCGAGTATGGCACCTTCGGCAAACCCTGATCTGTCGTGGGAGCTATGTTTGATTTCGATGGTATCTATCTTCGACTCGTAGAGTACCACATGGGTTCCGGTTACATCATCCAAGCGATATGACTTAACGGGCAGAAGGTTTTCTTGCCCGGTATATTCGTCGGCGCTGATCCATTTTGTCAGGTTATCTCTTCCTGCAACAATGTCGTTTGCCAAAGCGATGGCTGTGCCGCTGGGCGCATCCAGTTTTTGCGAGTGGTGGCTTTCGACTATCCGGGGGCTATATCCTTTCATTTCTGCCAGCATGGTACCAAGCTGCCGGTTCAGTTCGAAGAAGATGTTTACACCGATACTGAAATTTGCGGCGTGGAAAAGGCAGCGACGATTTTCCTCACAGCTTTTGACGATGGCCGGCAGATCGTTGTACCATCCCGTGGTGCCTGTAATGACCGGGATATCCAGTTCGAAGCAGCGTCTGATGTTTTTGGGAGCTGTTTCGGGTGTGGTAAATTCGATGGCTGCATCACAGCCGGCAAGCTGTTCCCGTGACGATGGCCATTGTTCTTCATTGTCAATAATGGCGCCCACGGTATGTTTTCTTTTGAGGGCCATCATTTCGATGGCCTTTCCCATCTTTCCGTAGCCTATGATGGCAATCTTTAATTTTTTTTCCATAATATTAGAACCTGATTCTAAAGGATACTTGCGCACTTGCCCTGGAACGTCCTTCAGTAAATGATGCCGGATGCATGAAGGGTTCCAGTCCCAGGCTAAGGTCTTCGCCTACATCAAAATTCATCAGATGGGCATCAACACTGGCATCCAGGATGTTCAGCAGGTAAAGGGCTGCAGTCAGTATATAGGTCACTTCCAGGTTTCGCCGGTAGCCATTCATGAGCCACTCAAGCCTGTCGGTGGAGTAAAGCGGATAATCATCAACTGTATTGGGATTGCCGTCAACACGGGCGATCCAGGCTTCACGCCACTTTCTGTATTCGGTATTGTTGAAATCGATAAAATAGGCCAGCGTGCCAAAACCGGCATAGATAATGGGAATTTTCCAGTATTTTCTGTTGTAAACTTGTCCAAGCCCCGGCAATGTTGCCGACAACATGGCTGCCTTTGCAGGAGAGGGTGCCATAAAATCGGTATCGTACGTAACGGGCGACGGCTGGTTGTTGTTGATCTGGGCAAATGATTTTCCCTGAGAAATCAGGAAAATGAGTAAGAGCAAAACGAACAGGTGGCAGGGAGAGCAGGTTTTTCCCCGTCTGCAAAAGAATTTTGCCGGCTTATGTTGTTTATTTATGGTCACCAGGTTTTATTTGCAGACTATTTTTTTAAGAGTGATGCAATGCGTTCAAATTCGCCGGGTGATTTGAAACCAATGACAATGGAACCTTTCCCTTTTTTGTTGCTTTTGATGGTAATGGTGGTGCTGAATAATTCCTCCAGTTCTTTCTGAAAAGTGAGCTGTGCTTCGGTTGGACCCGGTCGCGTTGTTTTCCTAAGTTCCGGTTTTTCTTCTTGCTGATCGCTGTCTTCCAGATTTTTTATAATTTCTTCAACCTCCCTTACGGATAGTTGCTGGACCAGGATGTCCTGGTAAAGGTCATTGAGTGTTTGCAAGTCACGAACAGCCAGTAAAGCTTTGGCATGTCCCATGCTGATCAGTTCCTGTCGCAATCCGATCTGGATATCACCCGGCAAATTGAGCAGCCGCAGGTGATTGCTGATGGATGGACGGCTTTTCCCCAGCCTTTCGCTCAGTTTTTCCTGCGTGAGTCCGTGATCTTCAATGAGCTGTTTGTAACCAAGAGCGATTTCGATGGGATTGAGATTCTCCCTTTGGATATTTTCCACGATGGCTATCTCAAGCATAGCGCGGTCTTCAGCGATCACAATATAGGCAGGGATGTCAGTCAGTCCGGCCATTTTCGCCGCTTTCAGCCTGCGTTCGCCTGAAACAAGCTGCAGTTTATTGTCTTCGATTTTTCTGAGCGTGATGGGCTGAATAACACCTTGTTCTTTGATGGAATTTGCCAATTCGTTCATTGCTTCAGCATCGAAGTTGCTTCTAGGCTGATAAGGGTTCGGTTCAATGATGTCAATGGGAACCTTACCAACCGTACCCACGGCAAGCAGATCTTTGTTGACGTCGTAATAGCTTTTGTCTTCAAAGCCTGATCTGTCGAGCAATGCACTCAGGCCCTTTCCGAGGGCACGTTTTTTGGCGTTCATATCTCTATCTTTTTGGCTGCTTTGTCCATTTTGGTCAAGCCATTGTTTTGCAGGATTTCACGTGCAAGGTTCAGGTGATTCAGCGAACCCCTGCTTTCGGCGTCGTGCATGATAATGGTTTCTCCAAAACTTGGCGCTTCTCCCAGTTTGGTGTTGCGGTATATGATCGTTTCAAAGACCAGTTCTCCGAAGTGGGTTTTTACTTCTTCAACAACCTGGTTGGCGAGTCTCAACCGGGAGTCATACATGGTTAACAAAATGCCTTCTATTTCCAGACCTGTGTTGAGCCGGGTCTGAACAATTTTTATGGTGTTCAGGAGTTTGCCAAGACCTTCCAATGCAAAATATTCGCATTGCACCGGGATGATAACCGAATTTGCTGCTGTAAGGGCGTTAACGGTGATCAGGCCTAATGAAGGTGAGCAATCAATGATCACAAAATCATATTGATTCTTTATTTTTTCCACCACCTTTCTCATCATTTTTTCCCTGTTAGGCATATTGATCATTTCTATTTCAGCGCCTACCAGATCAATATGCGCAGGGATCAGGTGCAGATTGGGGGTATTGGTTTCAATGATGATATCTGCAGGATTAACGTCGTCAATGATACATTCGTAAATACTTGTTTTGACATGTTTCGGGTCAATACCAACCCCGGAAGTGGCATTGGACTGGGGATCGGCATCAATCAAAAGGGTTTTGTATTCAAGCACAGCCAGGCTGGCAGCCAGGTTTATCGCGGTGGTGGTTTTGCCCACTCCCCCTTTTTGATTGGCAATGGCGATAACTTTATTCATGGTATGTTGGTATGGAGTAAACGGCTGCAAATACAAGTTTGGATTTGCAGCCTGAACTATACTGTTTTCTTGCCCAAATGCAAAATTACAATTTCTGATTGCTTTGGGACGACTATTTACAAAAAAAAACGAGTAAGACCTGTAAGTGTTTTACGGTCAGACTACTGCATATTTTCCTGGGTCCAGTCAATTTCAGACCCAAGCAAACTGTGTGGTATCAGATATATCAGGAGTAAAACGATGGAAGCTATCAGCACCCAGGTTCTGTGGTAAGGGTTTTTCCTGATCTTGAAAAATGCAATGATCCAAAAAATCAGCGAAAAGGCGGTTTTATTATCTGTAAGGTCTGTGCCGAAAGGCCATCCTGTCCACCAATCGCCAAAAGCATACTTCTGCACTATTGGTCCGAAGATGAGCCCTCCCAATACAAAAGTGACCACCGTCCACATGGTAAACCTGTAGGTTCGTTCTTTGAAGATTGCTGCGATACCGGCCCGCATGCTAAAGAGCATGGCTGCGAACATAAGGATCACGTGCGGGATCAAAGCCCAGGCCGGCACATCGTCGCGAAACCGAATAATGATTGGTTCTTCCGAGAGTTTTACCTTTTCTTCTCCTTTTTCAAGGACGATCTGGTACATCACCTTTCCGGCGGCCGGTTGCTGCGGAATGTATGCAATGAGAAGGTCCTCGTCACGCACTAGGGGAATGGTGTCCCACTGGTCAAAACTGGGATAACGCTTGTATCGGAAATAGCCGTCAACATCCCTGTTTTCAACTATTACCTCTGCCGGTGCATCAGTAGGCATGGGAAAACTGCGGATCAGCCTGACGCTGATCTCCTCACCGGCAATTTCCACACTTCCCCGGTAGGGGTGAGTGGGTCCGGTCATTCGCTGGTATATGGCGCTTGACAATGTGATCACAATGGCAATGATCCAGAATAAAATGTTTTTCATTAGCTGCTCAGTTAATTATGGTTATTATCAAAAATTTTCTGGTCTTTTTTAAATTCCGGTATTTCAATGGTAAGATAATCCATTTCCCGGGAGCGGTCAATGGCATCATATATGGCCTGCTGAATGCCTGTTCTGATACTCAGTTCGACGATTTTTCTGTTGCTTTGCGAGGGGTATGTGCGATTCGAAAGGAATACATACACCAGGTTTTCGGCGGGGTCGGCCCAGGCGTAAGTGCCGGTAAAGCCACTGTGACCAAAACTTAGCGGAGAAGCACTTTTTGCAGCGGGGCTTTCCTTTTCGGGTTCAAGACCAGGTTTGTCAAAGCCCAGTGCCCTGCGGTTTTTGTTATGGGCAAACTGAACGCTCGTAAATTCTTTGATGGTATTGGGCAGGAAAAACTGCTCCCCCCCGTAATTGCCATCATTTAGCAACATATACTTTAAAGTCGCAACATCCCTCGCATTGCCAAAAAGACCGGCGTGTGCACTGACACCCCCCAGCATGGCAGCGGCCGGATCGTGCACATGACCATGAACAACCTGTTTTCTCCATAAGGTGTCATGTTCTGTCGGTGCAATCTGATGTAAGTCAAAACGTTTAAGAGGATTGAAACCAATGGTTGTCAATCCCATAGGTTTATAAATGAATTCCCCCAGGAATTCATCAAATAACTGACCTGTAACATTTTCAAACAGTATGGGCAGCAGAATAAAACCCAGGTCACTATACCTGTATTCATTTTTTTCTCTTAACTCGGAAGCCAGGATTTGAGCGAAGATGGTGTCGCGAAAATGCTTGTTAATGTACAGATCCCTCGCTACTTTTACAGGGTATTCCTTTGATTGTTGCCGGCTGTAAATACCGGGTATGAATTCTCCGTTGTCCAAAGTTGACAGATAAAATGGAATCCAGGGGGTAAACCTGGCCTGGTGAGCGAGTATTGTTCTAAGGGTTACCGCTTCCTTGTTGCTTTCATAGAGCCAGGGGATGTATTTTGTGATAGGCGCATCAAGCGAAACCCTGCCATCCTCAACAAGGTGCATCACTGCCATCGTTCCGGCAACAGTTTTGGTAACGGATGCCAGGTCATACAGATCGTTGACATCTACCTTTATGGCATCCTCATCATAAGTATGCTTACCGAAAGCTTTGTTATAGATCAAAACCCCGTCTTTTATCACGGCAATCTGGCAACCCGGATATGCTTTTTGTTTTATCCCTTCTAGGGCAATGCTGTCAATTGCAGTCAGAAAGCTTGTATTTATTCCCGTTTCTTCGGCTCTTCCAAAACGTACCCGGGAGGGTTCAGGGCTAATAATGCCCGAGTGAAGCGGAAAATGTTTGCCCACCCTCACAGGTAATCTTCCGGTGGTTTGCAGCCCTCCAAAAACGGCATCTGCTGCCGCTTCTTCATAGATATCACCATCCTGGTAGGCAATAATTACGGATTCCACATCCAGAATGGCATCGTCAAAAATTTTCAGGCTGTAGGGGTTGGCAAAAATACTAAGAATAACGTCATGCCTTTTTGCAATGGCACTGATTAGTCCGACTGTCTTCCCATTTATACCGTAATTGTTACGCGGAAAGAAACTGTTATTGTGAACCGAAATAATCACCAGGTCATATTTGCCCAGATCTTCCAGAATTTGGGCTGCACGATAGGGAGAATGGTATTTGTCGATGCCGTAACAGGAAACAGCCCCGTATTTACCCAGGACTTGCTGAAAGCGATTGTTGGTAGGAGCGCCAATGGACAGGGCAGCAATTTTCCGTTTCCCCAGGCCAGTTACCGGCACCAGGTTTTTTTCATTACGTGCCAGTGTGATTGCTGCCTGCACCAGTTGTTTTTGCAAAATCTCAGCTTCTAAGGTATTCAGATCTTGGATCAGGTTGTCAAGCTGAATGTACTGAAAATCGTCAAGGCCTGCTTTTTGTTTGTAATAAAGAATTTTCCTGGTTTTGGCATTGACCATTTCTTCACTGATTGTTCCATCCAGAACGGCATTTTTAATGGTTTGTATGGCTGCCGGTACATCTTCGGGGAGTAACAAAATGTCATTACCTGCCATTAATGCCCGCAGTTCCAGTTCGCCTGACTGAAAATAATCGCTTACCCCCTGCATATCAAGGGCATCAGTGATGATCAAACCCTCAAATCCCATCTGAATTTGCAGAAGGTTTGTAACGATATTGTGCGAAAGTGTGGA